>NZ_BOLU01000003.1:0-93657 GCF_016861825.1 Lacticaseibacillus sp. 866-1
TACGCCGAGAGTAGTTGGTGGGTGACTGCCTGCGAGGGTAGGAAGCTGCCGCGCTTTTTTTATTCCGGATTAGCTCAGTGGTAGAGCACCTGACTGTTAATCAGGGTGTCGTCAGTTCGAGCCTGACATCCGGAGCTAAGAAAGCCAGCCTGTGAGGCTGGTTTTTTTGTAACCATCATGTATTGACTCGCATCTTTAACCAAAAAACCGCTGGGCTTACGTCCAGCGGTTGCTTATTGCTCGGGAACGGAAATACTGTGATCGACAACGCTGCGGCCCGTTGCATAGTCGTAGCGGATATCGGATTGGACATTGAATATGTAAACATTGAAGTCCAGCCCACCGTCTGATTTGGCCTGCAGCCAATAGCCTCGAGGCATTAGGTCGTTGCCGCGAAAAACGGTAGTGACCCGGTAAATGACTTTGGCGCCATCTTCAAGAGCCTGGCGAACTTGCTCCTCGTAGGGTTGCATGAGGACTTGATTGGCAAATTCGGTTTGCGTGGCCAAGTTCTTGGGGTTATCACTCGAGCCCAGCGCGCCAGCTTGGTAGTGGCCGTCGACGCTGAGGTTGCCGGACAGGGTGTACGCAATCAGATGGCCACGGTTTTGCCGGTTGACACGTTTTCCGTCGATGACGGTGTAGCGGTTGTGCCAACCCGTCGGTTCAAAATACTGGCTGGGCCGCCCTGCCGAGTGGATCAAGGTTTGCCGGTTGAGGTAACCCACATTGGTCGTGGTGCGGTTCAGGTGGTCTAAATTGCCATAAATGATGCGAGGGCCTGCCCAGTCGCGCATGTTCAGTTGTGCATTGCCGCGGTTAACGGTGATCACCGGAGCGGCGCCGGCTTGGTAATCCAAAGCGGCCAGCTTTTGGTAGTCGCCAGGTTGGTTTTGGCTTTGAGTTGTGGTCGCCGGTTGCGCGGGCTGGTTTGAGTTATGTTGTTTGGCCCCCCAAGCGACCAGACTGACGATGACCGCAACTGCGACCCCCAGAGTCCGGGCGCTGCCTTTTCTTCTTGCCATCTGCATCCTCCTTAGACCAATAGTTTAGCATAGCAGCCGGGTTTGGCTGAACTAACTGGGTCAATCAGCAAGATGGCTTAGCGTTAATGATGCGATTGACAGACCAACCGTTGAGATAGGGCAGTCCCGCCTGGCCTAACCGCGGCCAGTAATGCTTAAAAAGGGGTTTACACCGCCTTTTTGCTCCTGTATAATTACGTTTGTTGTCATGAAACTTATGCCGTCTTAGCTCAGTTGGTAGAGCATCGGTATCGTAAACCGAGGGTCGAAGGTTCGAATCCTTTAGACGGCATTTTGATTAGATTTACAGTAGTACATAAAGAGCGGAAACCCCGTATAATAGGGTTTCCGCTTTTTCTAACTGTATGCAAAACTGTACTAATTTCTAAAGAGTGGAACAAAAATGGACCATCAAACGATTAGTGAAACTAACCGTTATTTTTCTCATCTTCGCGGAACCGCAGTCGTTCCTTGTCCTCAGCCGGCGCGACAATCGGTGGGCTCTGCCAAAAGAAGACGTCCAGGCTGTGGTCCTCATAGCGCTGGTAGGTGATTTGAAGCTCGTCCAGGCTTTTCTGCATGATTGAAAAATACACGGAAAGCGGGGCAGTGTCCAAGCGGCCTGACAGAACGAGCAGGTATTTGAGCATATTTTCAAAGGTGTCCTGGGTCAGGCCAATAGTGACCCGGAACTGCATGTCCAAGTAGAGTAGCTCCTCGGTGTCGCGGACGATCCCGATCTTATCAAGGGGAAACCCGCCGAAGCTGCCGGCGTCTTGGAGTGTGTACACGATGTGCTTGGCCTGACCCTTCGTAAAGGCGGGTTTGTTGAACATCAGATGCCATAGCGTCATGGGGGCCACCTTCTTTCTATGCTATAATCATGACCATTGGAGGCGGATCATGAAAAGATTTAGGCAGTTGATGATATTGTTGGGGCTGTTTTTGGTGCTGGGCGGCTGTGCAAAAAAGCCGGCCAAGCAGGCGTCAAGCAGTTCCAAGACGGTCATCACTAGTAGACAGTATACCACACAGCAGTTGCAGGCGCGGTACGTGAAAGCCTCAGACGCCGTGATCAAGCCGCTGAATCAGGCCAGCTACAAGCAACCGGTGGCGCAGATCAAGGCCAGTGCCAAAACCGCCCAGGCCGCGCTGGAAAAAATCAGCCTCCAGCTGGCGGACAATCAGTCCAATCCGGACCTGACCAAGGCATTGCAGGCGTATTTGAAGGCTGCCCAGACGATGCGATGCTGACGACGATGGTGGGCACTGACCAGGCCGCGTACAACGCGGCTAGCAAAGACTTCTTCAAGCAGTGTCAAACCGTCGGCCAGCAGTATTTTTGTGGGCAACTCCCTAAGAGCGTGATTGCCTTTACCAAGCGGGCTCAGGCGGCCGCGCAGGCCAGCGCAGGTAGTGGGAGCAGCAGCGCGCCGAGCACCAGCAGCAGTGTGACGGCTGACGAAAATGAATAATTATTATTTTCTCATTCGCAGCGCTTACAGCCTCATAATCGCCTCATACGACGTTTTTCCGTGTAGTCGCTTTATCCGCCTTGCTTCCAGGCGCTTGCTCGGCGACAATCAATCGCAATCAGGATATTATGAGAGGCGCAATGAGAAAATAGCTAGCCCACTAAAATTCAATTTGAGTGCATAATGATTCGCGCTTATAATGTTTCCTTGTATTCTCAGCAACCTCTTGCAATTAACTAGGGCTGAGTGAGAGAGGAAGCATTTTTATATGGATAAACCTAAAAAAGAAAAGCAATTTCTGGGCCATCCCCGAGGGCTCCTAACTCTGTCGATGACCGAATTCTGGGAACGGTTCTCGTATTACGGTATGCGGGCCATTCTCATTTACTACATGTACTACTCCGTTGCCAAGGGCGGGCTGGGGTTCAGTCAGCCGACCGCTCTGTCAATCATGTCGATTTACGGCTCGCTGGTGTACCTGAGCTCAACGATTGGTGGGTTCATTTCTGATCGGCTGCTGGGCGCCCGCAAGACGGTTTTCTGGGGCGGTATTTTGATCATGCTGGGGCACATTATGCTGAGCCTGCCGGCAGGCTCGCTCGCTTTGTTTGGCTCGATCATTCTGATTGTGCTGGGCACGGGGCTCCTCAAACCGAACGTTTCAGAAATGGTTGGCAACTTGTATAGCGAGAAAGACCTGCGGCGGGACTCCGGCTTCTCCATCTTCGTGATGGGGATCAACTTTGGCTCGCTGCTGGCACCGCTGGTCGTGACCTGGTTTCAGGCCAAGTACAACTTTCATGTTGGCTTCTCGCTGGCGGCATTTGGGATGGCAGTCGGCCTGATTTTCTATGTGATCGATGGGCGCAAGTACATCAACCACAAGGACAATCAGGCGCCAGATCCAATTTCCGCGGCCGAACTGCGGCCGCTGCTGAGCAAGATTGGCATCGGCTTGCTGGTCCTGGCAATCCTGCTGGTCGGCATGGCGGCCATGGGTGCGCTCAACGTGACGAACGTCATCAGTCTGATCACGATTTTCGCAGTGGCGATTCCGATCATCTATTTCTGGATGATGCTGCGGTCCAAAAAGGTCACCAAGGTCGAGCGCTCTCGGGTCTGGGCCTATGTACCGCTGTTTCTAGCGGCCGTGATTTTTTGGGCGATTGAAGAATCCGGCTCGTCGGTCCTCGCCGTGTTTGCGGCGAACCAAACGCAACTTAACTTTGCCGGGTTCAAGATCCTGCCAGGCTGGTTCCAGATGCTCAACCCGCTGTTCATCCTGCTTTACGGGCCAATTTTTGCTCGCCTATGGGTGAAGATGGGGGATAAGCAGCCAAGCTCACCGAAAAAGTTTGCCTCTGGTTTGGTGTTTGCCGGGGTTTCGTACCTGGTGATGATTCTGCCGCTGATGCTGTCAGGCATCAGCGCCCGGGTCTCACCGCTGTGGCTGGTGCTGTCATGGGCGATTGTCGAAATTGCCGAGATGCTGATCTCACCGGTTGGCCTGTCCGTCACGACAAAGCTTGCGCCCAAGGCATTTTCGTCGCAGATGATGAGCATGTGGTTCCTGTGCGACGCGGCGGCTCAGGCGATCAACGCTCAGCTGGTCCGCTTTTACACGCCAGGCACGGAGATGGCCTACTTCGGCATCATCGGCGCTTTGACCGTGGTGCTCGGGGTGTTAATGTTCTTCATCGTCCCACGCATCGAAAAACTGATGCAAGGCGTCAACTAATTGACGACTCAATAACCGTTCTGGCAGACGTGTCTGGTCTGAGCAGGACGTTTTTTATTGCGCTACTACTGTTTGCCAGTCGCTGATCACGCGGCCGACCAGAGTTGACATTCACCCAAGTTTGCCCCCAAGATAAGCATGAATCATGCGGCGAACATCAGGTGCCGCGACCTGCCGGTGGGCTAACCGCGGCGGGCTGGAAACGGGGGATGGCGATGGTAAAGTTAGCGTTCAGTGTCGACAATCATTTCGATGTGAATCATATCGACGCCCAGGCAGCGGTGGTCAAAATCGCGGGGTACTTGCTTGCAAACCACTATCAGGTGTACGTGAACGCCGGGGACACCTTCAATGATTTTACCAAGACCCTGTGGTTCTATCGCGCCTTGCAGCAGGCGGTCGGTTCGAAAGTGGTTGTCCGCTACCTAGCAGGCAATCACGATCTAGTCAAAAATGTGTCGTACCAAACCGCGCAAAGCTCGGTGTCACCACTTTACCTTCACGAAAAGACGCTGACCGTGCCTGGCACCAACACTGTGATCATCGGCAACAATGGCTGGTATGATTACTCGCTGGCGCCTGCGGACCTAAAGGCGACGGATGCGGACTTTGCGCAGTGGAAGCGAGCGTACTGGATCGATTCGGCGATCGATCAACCGGTGTCCGATCGCGAGCGCATGGCACGGGTGCTGACCACGACCAAACGCGATTTGCTGGCGGCTGCCGGGCATCGGGTCATTTACGTGACTCATTTTGTGCCGACGCCTTTGATGATGATGCCTGCGCCTGCACATTCGCGCTGGGAGATGGCCGCCGGGCTGATGGGGTCGCGCCACTTAGGTGAGCTGCTCGAGCAGAGCCAGGTCACCGATGTGGTGTTTGGCCATCTTCACCACCGCGACCAGCAAGTGGTCGTCAATCACACGACGTACCATCACCGGCCGATGGGCTACGGCCTGCGCCGACTCAATGAGTGGGAGAGCCATGACTGGTTCACCGAGTGGCAGACGACGTTGATTACCCTGCAGGCGTGAGGCAAAGGCAAAAGCAGCCCATCGGGAAAAGCGTTGCGTCTGGTGCACATTTTTTGTATGCTAATAGCTGCTGATTCATGGAGGATTCGCGAAGCGGCTAAACGCGACGAATTGTAAATCTGCTCCTTCGGGTTCCTAGGTTCGCCGACTAGATCCTCCAGACGAGCTGCCAGTGTGGCAGCTTTTTTTGCATCTTGACGCATTAAAGGAGGAAAACTGATGAAACTTGGCTTTATTGGGGCCGGCAACATGGCCCAGGCAATCATTTCCGGGCTGCTGAAGGCGAAGGTGCTCGCACCTGCTGACCTCATCATCCACGGCGGCCATCCTGCCAATTATGAACCGTATGCGGCCAGCATTGGCGCCGCGGCCGCCGCAAGCAACGCCGCCGTGGTGGAAGCGTCAGACTGGGTGGTGCTGGCGGTCGATCCGGCAGTGGGCCAGCCGGTTTTTGCGGAGGTGCACGACGCGTTGAAACAAAAGCCGGTGCCGGTGCTGTCCTTGCTGACCGGGGTTGATTTAAAGACGCTTGCGACCTGGGCAATCCTGCCCATACCGCTGGTGCGGGTGATGCCGAACCTGAACGTGGCGCTGAACGCAGGCATGACGGCTTATGCCGCCAACACCGCGGCCGCTGCGGTGCTGCCTGACGTGGTGGCGCTGCTGGACCGGCTGGGTGAGACCATCGCGCTGCCGGAAAAGGATTTCTCGACGTTTGTAGCCCTGGCTGGCAGTTCCCCGGCGTTTGTCTACATGTTTATCGACGCGCTCAGCCGCGCCGGCGTGAAGTACGGGTTGACCAAGCAGGCCGCCACGCAAATCGCCGCGCAGGCCGTGGCCGGGTCAGCGCAGATGGTCCTAAATCGCAAGGACAGTCCCATGGATTTGGCCGATAAAGTCGCCAGCCCCGGCGGCACGACGGTGGCAGGGATGCTGGCAATGGAGGCAGCGGGCTTCATGCCGGCCGTGGTCGCTGGCGTTGATGCGACGATCGCCAAGGACCAACAGTAAGCAGCGGCTTTGGCCGACCAATTTGGTCCGTGTCCTTGTATTTTAGGTCTATACCAGTTATCATATAGGTATTAGCGGGTCGTGGCCTTGCAGCCCAAGGGAGGACGAAGCTCATGGAAGCACCGGTATACATTCAGATCCATAATCAGATCAAGAAGGACATTGAAGCGGGCAAGTGGCAAATCGGCGACCGCATTCCCAGCGAGCGCGATTTGGCCGTGACGTTCAATGTGTCGCGGATGACCCTGCGACAAGCGATTCAGACGCTGGTCGATGAAGGTATCTTGGAGCGGCGCATCGGGGCTGGCACGTTTGTGGCCAACCAGAAGGTGCAAGAGCGCGTGTCCGGGGTGACCAGCTTTACCGACATCATGATTGCGCAGGGCAAGCGGCCGTCGAGCAAAACGATTTCCTACCACGTGGCCAAACCCTCGCTTTCGGAAAGTGAAAAGCTGAAGCTCAAGGACGGCGACCAGGTGCTTAGGATGGAGCGAATCCGGTTCGCCGATGATGTCCCGATCAGCTTCGAGGTGGCCACGGTGCCGTATGATCTGGTGAAGGATTTTTCCAAAAGTGAAGTCACCAAGTCCTTCTACCACACGCTGGAGAAAAAAGGCGGGTACGTGCTCGGCGGCGCGCAGCAAACTGTCAGTGCGATGACCGCCTCAGAGCGAATCGCCGAGTACCTCGCGATCAAGCGCGGGGACGCGATTTTGCGGCTGCACCAGACCTCGTTTCTTCAGGACGGCAGGCCGTTCGAGTACGTCCGGACCCAGTACGTGGGTGAGCGGTTCGAGTTTTATCTTGAGCGCTAAGGCCGGTTTGTTAAGACTGATTAGCGAAGCGCGTGCGTAAAAGCACGCGCTTCGCTTTTTTGGTATAATAGCAATCATTCCAACCCAAGACAGTCGCACGGCAGCCCCGTGCGCAAAGGAGCAGACAATGGACTATGCGGACGACAGTTTAGTCTTGCATACAGACTTTTACGAACTGAACATGATGTACACCTATTGGCAGCAGGGCATTTCAGAGCGCAACGCGGTGTTTGAATGCTACTTCCGCGACCTGCCGTTTGGCAGCGGCTTTGCCGTGTTCGCCGGGCTGGAGCACGCGGTCGAGTACCTGCAACAGCTCCGGTTTAGCGACTCCGACCTGGCCTACCTGAAGGAATCCACGGAATATCCGCAGGGCTTTTTGGATTACCTGCGGGACCTCAAGTTCACCTGCACGGTGCGCTCGGCAGTCGAAGGCGACCTGGTGTTCAACAACGAGCCCATGATGCAGGTGGAAGGCCCGCTGGCCCAGGCGCAGCTGGTCGAAACCGCGCTGCTCAACATTTTGAACTACCAGACGTTGGTCGCCACTAAGGCGGCGCGGATCCGCGCCGTGGTCGGAAGCGACCCGTTGATGGAATTTGGCACCCGGCGCGCGCAGGAAACTTCCGCCGCCATCTGGGGCACCCGGGCCGCGTATATCGGTGGGTTCAACTCGACCTCCAACGTGCGCGCTGGTAAGCTGTTTGGCATTCCCATTGCCGGCACTCACGCGCATGCGCTGGTGCAGGCTTACCGCGACGATTACGCGGCGTTTAAGGCGTACGCCGAAGTCAACCACGATGTGACATTCCTGGTTGACACCTATGACACTCTGCGCTCCGGCGTGCCGGCGGCGATCAAGGTCGCCAAGGAAATGGGTGACAAGATCGACTTCCAAGGGGTGCGTATCGACTCTGGCGACATGGCCTACATCTCCAAGCGGGTCCGCCAGCAGCTGGACGAGGCCGGCTTCACGCAGACCAAAATCGTCGCCTCCAACGACTTGGACGAAAACACGATCCAAAACCTCAAGATGCAAGGCGCCAAGATCGACATCTGGGGCATTGGGACCAAGCTGATCACGGCGTACGATCACCCGGCACTCGGGGCCGTGTACAAACTCGTCTCGATTGAGGACGAAACCGGCAAAATGGTGGACACCATCAAGCTGTCGTCCAACGCCGAAAAGGTGTCGACGCCAGGCAAGAAACAGGTCTGGCGAATCACGCGCCGCTCCAACGGCAAGTCCGAAGGCGACTTCATCGCCCGCGACGAGGAGGAAGTCGCCGATCAGGACGAGCTGTACATGTTCCACCCAAGCTACCCGTACATCAACAAAACAGTCACGGACTTCAACGCGCGGCCGGTTCTGACGACCATTTTTGACCACGGTCAACTGGTCTATCAGCTGCCGACGCTTGATGCGATTCGCGCCTTTTGCCTCCAGAGTGTCGACTCGCTGTGGGACGAATACACGCGCGTGCTCAACCCGCAGGAGTACCCGGTCGATTTGTCCCAACAGCTTTGGGATGACAAGATGGATTTGATCAAGCACGTGAAGGTCAAGGTCCAAAAGCAGCAGCTGTAACCAATTTTGCGACCGTTCGCCGGCCTGATTTGAAGGAGAAAACCATGCGTCCACTACAAAAAGAAATCATCACCGCCCTGCACGTTCAGCCGACCATCGACCCGGAAAAGGAATTCCGGCGCTCGGTCGACTTCTTGAAACAGTATATCAGCCGCTTCCCGGGGCTGAAGACCTATGTGCTTGGCATTTCCGGCGGCCAAGACTCAACGCTCGCCGGTGCGATGGCAGAGCGGGCCATGACGGAGCTGCGCCAGGAAACCGGGGATTCGGCGTACCAGTTTATTGCGGTGCGTCTGCCATACGGGGAACAGGCCGACGAGGCCGATGCCATGGCCGCCATCGAGTTTATGAAGGCTGACGAAACCATGCGCGTCAACATCAAGGATTCAGTCGATGCGATGGAACAGGCCGTTGCGGCTAACGGCCTGACGGTGTCCGACTTCAACAAGGGCAACATGAAGGCCCGCGCGCGGATGATCGCGCAGTACGCGATTGCCGGCGCGCGCAGCGGGGCAGTGGTCGGTACCGACCACGCCGCCGAGGCGGTCACGGGGTTTTACACCAAGTTTGGCGATGGCGGTGCCGATGTGACGCCGCTGTGGCGGCTGAACAAGCGGCAGGGGGCCAGCATTTTAAAGCTGCTGGACGCACCGGCGCACCTTTACGAGAAGGCGCCGACCGCCGATTTGGAAGAGGACCGGCCGGCCTTGCCGGACGAGGTCGCCCTGGGCGTGTCTTACCGCGACATCGATGACTACCTGGAAGGGAAGGCCGTGTCCGATCAGGCCGCCGAAACCATCGAGCGCTGGTACAAGCGGTCCGCACACAAGCGCCACCTGCCAATCACGGTCTTTGACGACTTTTGGAAATAAGCCTTGCCCCAAAGTGGTTAATTAGTTATACTTATCCTACACATAAGGGAGTAACTAACGGCGCTTGCCGTGGTCATGTCATCAGCTAGGCAAAATTCTGGTGTGACCTGAAACTGTGAGACTTATGCTGCCATGAGGCAGTGTAAGTCTTTTTTTTACTAAACATGGTAAGCTAAAATTAGTTAATCGCTAAAGGAGGAAATTTTATTGGCAGAGCAAAAAGCGTTCTACGCCATCACGAACGACGAAGCACTAAAGCGGCTCCAGACGAATGACGAGACGGGCCTGAGCGCGCAAGAGGCGCAGGCGCGGCTGGCGCAAAACGGCCCGAACGCCCTGGCCCAAGGCGAGAAGAAGACGCTGTTGATGCGCTTTCTGGATCAGTTCAAGGACTTTATGATCATCGTCCTGCTGGTTGCGGCGCTGATTTCCGGGTTCATTGTCCACGAATGGGCCGACGCCTTCATCATTTTGGCGGTGGTCATTTTGAACGCGGTCTTCGGCGTGTTCCAGGAAAGCAAGGCCGAGGAAGCCATTGATGCGCTGCAGAAAATGTCCACCCCGAACGCCCATGTGCGCCGCGGCGGCCAGGTCCTGACCGTGCCGAGCTCCGAGCTGGTGGTCGGCGACATTGTGCTGCTGGAAGCTGGCGATGTCGTGCCAGCCGACCTGCGGCTTTTGGAATCTGCCAACCTGAAAAGCGAAGAGTCGGCGCTCACGGGGGAATCCGTCCCGGTCGAAAAGCAAACTGAGCCGCTGGCAGGTACCGACATCGGTATCGGCGACCGAACCAACATGGTGTTCATGAACTCGAATATCACGTACGGCCGGGCGGTCGGCGTGGTGGTGGCTACCGGCATGCAGACGGAAGTGGGCCGCATTGCGGGGATGCTGAACGCGGCCCAGGAGACGACTACACCGCTGTCCGAAAACCTCAAAGCGCTGGGGAAGACCTTGACCATCATGATTTTGGTCATCGCCGCCTTCGTCTTTGTGGTCGGGGTCTGGCGCGGTGCCGAGACCCTGCCGGAAATGTTCCTGACCGCGATTTCGCTGGCCGTGGCTGCGATTCCTGAAGGGTTGCCGGCTATTGTCACCGTTATCCTAGCGCTGGGCACGCAGAAGCTGGCCAAGCGCAATTCGCTGGTCCGCAAGCTCCCGGCCGTTGAAACACTGGGCTCGACTGAAATCATCGCCTCGGATAAGACGGGGACGCTGACACAAAACAAGATGACGGTCGAAAAAGTGTACTACGACGGCCAGCTGCACGACGCCAAGGACGGCGTGCAGTCGCAAAACCCGATCATGCGCATCATGAACTTTGCCAATGACACCAAGATTCAAGACGATGGCGTCATGCTGGGTGACCCCACCGAAACCGCACTGGTCGCCTACGGGCAGCAGCACGGCTTTGACCTGAAAGGCGAGCTTCAAGCAGAGCCGCGCGTTGCCGAGGTGCCGTTTGACTCTGAGCGGAAACTGATGTCCACCATTCACCAGCTAAAAGACGGCCGCTTTTTGGTGGCGACCAAAGGCGCGCCGGACCAGCTGCTGAAGCGCACCACCAAGCTGGCGGAGGGGGATGCGGCACGCGAGCTGAGTGCTGCTGACGAGGCCACCATTCTGCGTGAAAACACCGGCATGGCCAAGCAGGCGCTTCGCGTGCTGGGCGCGGCTTACAAGGTGATCGATGCCGTGCCTGATCCGGTTAATTCCGACACGGTTGAGCAAGACCTGATCTTCGCGGGGCTGATCGGTATGATCGATCCGGAACGGCCGGAAGCGGCGAAGGCCGTGGCGGACGCGAAGGCGGCTGGTATCCGGCCGCTGATGATCACCGGCGATCATCAGGACACCGCCGAGGCGATTGCCGGCCGCCTTGGGATTATTGCCCCTGGCGATGACGCGGCGGTCATCACCGGCGCCGAGCTGGACCAGCAGTCTGACGAGGAATTTGAAAAAAACGTCGATAAGTACTCCGTTTACGCCCGCGTGGCGCCGGAGCACAAGGTCCGCATTGTCAACGCCTGGCAAAATCGTGGCAAGGTCGTCGCGATGACCGGCGACGGTGTGAACGATGCGCCGGCCCTCAAGGCCGCAGACATCGGCATCGGCATGGGTATCACCGGGACGGAAGTGTCCAAGGGCGCGTCCGACATGGTGCTGGCCGACGACAACTTCTCCACCATCGTGATCGCGGTGGAAGAGGGCCGGAAAGTCTTTTCCAACATTCAAAAGGCGATTCAGTACCTGCTGTCTGCCAATCTAGGTGAAGTGTTGACCCTGTTCATGATGACCATGCTGGGCTGGGATCTGCTGGCGCCGGTCCACATTCTGTGGATCAACCTGGTGACCGACACCTTCCCGGCAATCGCGCTGGGCGTTGAGCCGACCGAACCCGGCATCATGAAGCAAAAGCCGCGCGGCCGCAAGTCTAACTTCTTCACCGGCGGCGTCGGTCAGGCTGTAATTTGGCAGGGCATTCTGGAAGGGCTCTTGACCCTAGGGGTGTACTTCATCGCCATTACCTGGCCGATTCACACGACGAACGCCGCGATTCACGCGGATGCCTTGACCATGGCGTACGCGACGCTGGGATTAATCCAGCTGTTCCATGCCTTCAACGTCAAGTCAGTCCACCAGAGCCTATTCACGGTTGGCTTCTTCCGCAACAAGGCGTTCAACTGGGCAATCTTCGTGTCCGCCCTGCTGCTAATGGTCACCATTTTAGTGCCAGGCTTTAACGGTCTGTTCCATGTGACCGAACTGGACGGGTTCCAGTGGGCGACGGTGCTCGGCGCAGGTGTGGCCATGGTCGTGATTGTGGAAATCGTGAAATTCTGCCAACGCCACGCGCAAAAGCGGTAAACTGGTGAACAGGAGGATTTTTCGATGAATAAAAATCAGCAAAAAATGGTTCACTTCAGTAACGTCATGCAGCAGGTAATGGGGGGCACCGAGGCTGAGCAGGACCTGCTCAACCCCAAGTTCACCGCGCTGCGCAAGGCGATCGACGCCGGCACCATCGCCGACTTTGACCCGCAAGAGTACGGCGCGACCAAGCAGTTATTTGAAGATGGCACCGAAAAGTACGGCGATCTGCTGACCACCTTGGCCAATACCACACCGCCGGCCCGCTTCATCGGCACGCACAAGCTGCTGATCTCAGCTTACCGAGATTTTGTCGCTGGCTGCCAGGCGATGACCGACAGCCTCAAAGACAGCCCGGCTCAATTGGACCAGGCAGCGTTTGACGCGGCCGAAAAGGCTCAGGACGCGGCCACCGAGCGCATCATGACGCAGCTGAGCAAAATCACGCGCATCGCCTAAGTCAAAATTATTTTTGGCCAGGGGCTTGACATGGCGCGGTGAGAAACGTATTCTCAGATTAATCATTTAAGGAGGAACGCCACATGACTAACCACACTACCCAGATCAATGTTCGCTGGCAAAGCCAACACTAGGTAGGTCGCTGACACGACCTGCCACACGCAGGTCGTGTCTATGTTGGCGTTCAAGCAGTATGTCCGCATAGACTCTGAACTTTTGAGTTTGTGCGGATTTTTGTTTCGGCAGATCTCCGCAGCCTGCGCGGTTGGATCTGCCTTTTTGATTTCTTAGGAGGAATTCGCACATGAAACGTATGATTGGTTTGATCGTCATCCTGCTTGGCTTTCTGGGCATTGCCTTTGTTTCAACGGGCAAGCCGCAGGCCGAGACCAAAGCTGAGGTGCCCACCGTTGGCATTTTGCAGCTGATGAGCCACCCGGCGCTGGATGCGATCCATAAGGGCATTATTAAGGGCTTGGCCGACGAGGGCTACACAGTCGGCAAGAACGTCAAAATTGATTTTCAAAACGCGCAAAACGACCAAAGCAACATGAAGACGATGTCGGAGCGGTTCGTCAACGAAAAGGCGGCCGCGATGGTTGGCATCGCGACCCCATCCGCGCAGGCGCTGGCGGATGCATCCACCAAGATTCCGATCGTGCTGGGCGCGATCACGGATCCTAAAGGGGCGGGCCTGGTCAAGAATAATGAACGGCCGGGTAACAACATCACGGGCGTGTCCGACCAGGCCCCGATCAAGGCGCAGCTCAAGCTGGTACGGCAGATCATGCCGGAGGCGAAAGTGCTTGGCGTGATCTCAACGTCGAGTGACTCCTCCGCGCAGGTCCAGGCCAAGATGGTGACCAAGGAAGCGCCAAACGAAGGCTTCACGGTCAAGAACTTCACCATCGCTAACACCAATGACCTGCACCAGGTCGCCGCGCAAATGGTGACCCAGGTCGATGCGATCTTCGTGCCGACTGATAACACGATTGCCTCTGCGATGCCGACGCTGGTTCAAGTTGCCAACACCCAGAAGATTCCGGTGTTCCCAACGGTTGATACCATGGTCAAGCAGGGCGGGGTCGCAACGCTCGGGCTGAACCAGTTCGACCTTGGGGTATCGACCGGTAAAATGACCGCCGCCATTCTCAAAGGCAAAAATCCGGCCACCACGCCGATTCATTTTGCCAAGAAGGGTGAGCTGATCATTAACTTGAAGCAGGCGAAGGTCCTGGGGTTGAGCATTCCGCAGGCCGTTGTCGATGACGCACGCAAGAATGGGACGGTGATCGAATAATGATGGGCTTAGGAGTTTCTGCCATTGGGCAAGGGTTGTTATACGGACTGATGGGGGTCGGGCTGTTTTTGACCTTCCGCATCTTGGATTTTCCTGACATGACGGTTGAAGGGACCTTCCCGTTAGGGGCAGCGGTCACCGTTGCGACGATTTCCAACGGGATCACGCCGTTGCTAGCCACGCTTTTAGGCATGCTGGCCGGCATGGCCGCCGGTGCCATCACCGGGTTTCTCACCACGGTGGGCAAGGTGCCGGTGCTGCTCGCCGGCATCCTGGTCATGACTGGGGCGTACTCGGTCAACCTGCGGATCATGGGGCGCGCGAACCTGTCACTGTTGAACAAGCCGAACTTGTTTGCCGCCAAATTTTTGAAAAGCCTGCCGCCTTATTTTGACAGCGTGGTCGTGGGGCTGATCGTCGCCTTGGTGGTGGTCACACTGCTGATCTTGTTCTTGAACACCCAGCTGGGGCAGGGCTTCATCGCGGCCGGGGATAACCCGACCATGGCACGCAGCCTGGGCATCGCGCCGGCCCGCCAGGAAGTGCTGGGACTGATTGTCGGCAACGGCTTGGTCGCCTTGTCCGGGTCCCTGATTGCCCAAAACAACGGCTACGCGGATGTGAACATGGGCATCGGGGTCATTGTCATCGCGCTGGCGTCGATCATCATCGGCGAGGTGCTGTTCGGCGAGCTGACCTTGAGCCAGCGGCTGGTCGCGACGGTGCTGGGCAGCATCTTGTACCGGTTCGTCCTGCTGCTGGTCCTGCGCCTGGGCTTTTCGCCGAACGACCTGCAACTGATCTCGGCGATCGTCCTGGCAATCCTGATCATGATTCCGGCCTTTGAGCACCGGTTCAAGATTCGGCGAGTATTGAAAAATGGGGTGAAGACAAATGGCTGAAGCACAATTGACCTTGAGTAATGTCGGCGTGAACGTCGCCGTGGGGGAGACGTCGCGGGCACTGTTGCAAAACATCAACTTGACCGTCGCCCCGGGAGATTTTGTTACTGTTTTGGGGGCGAACGGGGCCGGCAAATCGACCCTGTTTAACGCCATCACCGGTGACAAGCCGGTCGCCAGCGGCAAAATCACGCTGGCCGGCGAGGACATCACGCGCGCGCGGCCGGAGCACCGGGCGAAGTTGATCGCTCGGGTGTTCCAGGACCCGAAAATGGGCACTGCCCCGCGAATGACCGTGGCGGAGAATTTGCTGCTGGCTAGCCACCGCGGCCAGCGCCTGAGCTTGAAGTCCCGTGGGCTCAAGGCTCGGCAAAACGAGTTTTTGGCGCTGACCAAGCAGACCACCAACGGACTGGATCGGGCCTTGGATAAACCGACTGAGGCGCTGTCCGGTGGCCAGCGCCAGGCGCTCAGCCTGCTGATGGCGACCATGCAGGAGCCGGCGCTGCTGCTTTTGGACGAGCACACTGCGGCGCTTGACCCGCACACCAGCGCCGAGATCATGGCGCTGACGGACTCGATCGTGCGCCAGGAACAGCTGACCTGCCTGATGATCACGCACCAGCTCGAAGAGGCGCTGAAGTACGGCAACCGCCTGGTGGTCCTGCAGGCCGGTGAGCTGGTGGCGGACTACTCAGGGGCAGAAAAGGCGGCGCTGACCCGCGCCGATTTGCTTCAGTACTTTGCCTAAACGGGAGGCCCCATGTCGAACCAAGAACTCCAAAGCTTAGTGGAACAGGTGAGTCTGGCGGCGTTTCACCGGCCGTTCGTGCATCAGGCGCGCTTCAATGCGCGGCTGCGCACGACCGGCGGGCGGTTCCACCTGCCGGATGAAAACCTGGACTTTAATCCGACCCTATTCGCCCACATCGACGCCGCCACCCGTCAGGGCATTATTAAGCACGAGCTGTGTCACTACCACCTCTACCGAGCGCATCAGGGGTACCGCCACCGCGACGCCGCGTTTAAACAGCTGCTTGCAGCGGTGGGCGGCCTGCGGTATGCCCCTCGCATTACGCCCATCAAGCCGCCAAAGTACCTGTACCAGTGCACTGGGTGCGGGCAGTTGTATCCGCGCCAGCGCCGACTTGATTTGCGGCGCTATGCCTGCGGCCGGTGCGGCCACCGCCTAGTGGCCGCTTCGCCCGCAGCTGGAGGCACATTGCGGGCGTGAAAATTCGCGACGGCCGTTGACATTGCCGCGGCAGTCCCATATACTATTTCTTGTGCTTCTTAGCGTCATGCGGGTGTGGCGGAATTGGTAGACGCGCAAGATTAAGGATCTTGTGATCATTATCGATCATGAAAGTTCGAGTCTTTTCACCCGCATTGTAAGCGCAGTAAGGCCCAGCTCCGAGTCATCGGGGTTGGGTCTTTTTTGCATTCGCGGGGCATTGTGACGGACATCAATAACCGGCCTAGGCCAGGCCCCTTGAAGGCATGGGGGTAAAATTCGCCTGGGGGAGTTTTAAAAATGATAGAAAATAACACCAAATCAAAATAGTTGGATAATGGCGGGAGCGACCTGGCTTATTTTCCCGGTTGAGCTGATGCCAGTGTCTTGTCAGGGCTCGTGTGCCAGATTCTCCGCCATACAAACCCGTGATTTAGCGGGCTTGTCTATGATTTGCGGGCAGAATAGCAATAATGTTTTGAAAACATAGGATACGTAGAATACATATATAATCTTTTCTTTTCTCTTGACGTGGAGAGGGCAAACAGTCAAAATAATCAGCGGGGAACTTTAAAGTTATAGTGTAAGGAGTGTTTGCAATGAGAAGAAAGGATTTAACCGGTCAGAAATTTGGCCGGCTAACAGTGTTGTCATACGCAGGCGCAGCCAAGAATGGCAATGCAACTTGGCTTTGCCAATGCACCTGTGGGAACAAGACGGTGGTCGACGGTTATCGGCTGCGCAAGGGCACCACGACCTCGTGCGGTTGCTACCGCCGCGAGGTCATGCGTCAGGCCATTCGGACGAATCCGAAGACGGCTGCGAAGATCGGGCAAAAAGATCAGTTTGCCGCCACCGAAGGGGTCAACCTGACGGCGACGCTTAACCTGCGCTCGTCCAACCAGAGCGGGGTCACCGGCGTCTCCTATGATAAGCAGGCCGGAAAGTGGAACGCGCGGTTATTTTTTAAGGGCCGGTTGGTCCTCAACCGCACCTACATCTCGTTCGCAGAGGCAGTGGCCGCGCGGCACCAGGCCGAACGCACGTACCTGACGCCGCTGCTCGAGCGTCTGGAAGCCAAGGTCGTGCCTTGCCAGAAACCGGCAGCTTCAGTCTCCAAGCTCCAGCAAGCCGCGGCGCGCGAGGCCTAATCTGAGCGTAAATGATAACGGTGATGAGCCGTTTTTTTGTGTCCAAACGCCTGTTTATGGGGTAAACTAATGACATCATCAATTCGGAGGTGCCGCCATGCGAACCCATTCGACGAACACAATCACGCTGCTGGGCATTTTTGGGGCGCTCATTATTCTGCAGGCGTATGTTCCGATGGTCGGCTACATTCGCCTGTTTTCGGCGTGGCCGGCGATTTCGACCATTCATCTGACCGTCATTCTCGCCGGCGTGCTGCTGGATGTGCCTGGCGGCACGACGACGGGGCTGCTTTGGGGCGTGGTCAGCCTGATCAAGGCCTACACTGCGCCGGGCGATCCCATGACCCTCTTGCTCTTTCAAAATCCGGTCATCGCCATTGTGCCGCGCGTGCTAGTAGGCGTCGTGGCGGCAGTGCTGTTCAATCACGTGTTCAAAAATCGGCGCAGTGGGCGTCTGGCCACCGTCAAACTGAGTCTGGCAGGAATTTGTGGGGCACTGACGAACACCGCCTTGGTGATCCTTTTGACCTGGCTCTTTTTTGCGCAGCGGGCAAGCAGCGTGGTGCCTGGTGCTGACGCCGGCAATTTGGGCTTGGTCCTGGCCGGGGCGTTTGCCATCAACGCGGTGGCAGAAGCGGCCATGGCGGCAGTGGTCACGCCGGTGTTGGGGCAGGCCCTGTTGGTCGTGCAAAAGCGGCGGCGGGCAAAGTAATCGAAAATAAGACCAGATTGGCTGTCGCTTTCCCTCAAGCGACGCCAAGGGTAGAAACGCCCCTGCACCACGATTCTAAATCGCGGCGCAGGGGCGCTTGTCCTCTGCACTAAAATCACTTGATGTCTCAGCCTCGAGAAAAACTATTTCATCTTATCGACTGCTTTGCTCAGCGTCGCGACATTTTGGCTGACCATTTGCAGGTTGGCCTGCACGATCTCGGCCTGTTGGCTGAGCGAGCTGCTGTACTCATTAAGCCGGCCCAGCGCCGCGTTGATCGCGGCAGTATCGCTTGGGTCCTTGGCCACGGCGGCGAAAAAGGCGGTTTCGGCGCTGGTCATTTCGCGGTAATAGGCGTCGAAGGTCTTGTGATCGAGCTTGGCCAGTTTCAGACTGTTGAGCGTGTCGGTCAAGGCCGCCGTCGGCAGGTTGGCAGTTTGCTGTGAGCTTGCCTTGGTCAGTGTGGTCGTGGCCGTTTCGATGGCCGTCTGCGCGCTTTCGAGGCGTTTGTACGCTTTGGTGCGGCGCTGAATCAGCGCGTTCACCGGGCCGGTTTGGTCGAACGTCTGGCGGTTGTCCTTGGCGTAGGCCTTTTGGAAAGTGGACGGAAAAGCCGCGGCGTCTGCATCAATGAGGGCCAGCTGGTTGCTTTGCACGGCGACTTGCGTTTTCAGGGTGCTGGTGGCGCCTTGCAGCTGCGCTTTCTGGTTGAACCCCACGCCGCTGCAGCCGGCCAGAAAGACCAAGCCGAGTAGAATGATGCCGATTTTTTTCACACGCCCACCTCCTGTCGCTTTAATGGTAATCGATTTGCTCACTAAATACTAGCGCGACTGCGTGTCTCGGCGGTGTTCAGTCTGTTAAAATAGACTCGAGGTGATATTATGGACGATCAAACATTACTGGAATTAGCCGCGATGATGCTGCAGCCGCGCCGGGACAAGGGCAATGCGGTGCTGGCGGCCAAGTTGCATATTCCGGTTGCCGCGGTGGCGTCAGGCGATGCCGCGCTGACGGCCAAGCAGCGCGATGGACTGCGCTACTTGTTTACGGATTACGAATGGATGCTTGCGCAAAAAATTGTGGTCTTGAACGCGACTGCGCCCAGCGAGGAAGGCGTTGCCTGGCGCTTTCAGGAGGCCAAGGCGACGATTGCGCAAGCCTGGCTGCGGCAAAGCGGGGTGCAGACGGCGGTCAAGGAAACCAAAGATGAAGCCGGCAGCACGGCGCACCTGCAGATTCGCATGGACTACGGCGCCCACGGGCTGGTCGACCTGCTTGATTTCATCGTGCCGGCCAAGGACCTGCAAAAGCTTGAAACCAAGCAGCTCACCCTGCTCGAGTGGACAAAAAAGCAGCTGCCGGCGCCGCGTGAGTCCGACTGATGGCCAAACGCCGAAAGTCTTTGCCGAAGCCGCTCTGGGTCCTGCTGGCGGCACTGCTGATCGCCGTGGCGGTGGGGGCAAGCCTGAACCTGCGGCCCAAGCCAGAGGCCGCGCCGCCGCAGCCGGACACTCACACCGCCTTCATCAAGCGCCTGGCGCCTTATGCGCAGACACTGCAGAATCAGTATCAGGTCCTGCCCAGCATCACGCTGGCGCAGGCCATTTTGGAGTCAGACTGGGGCGAATCCACGCTCGCGAAGGATTACCACAACTTGTTTGGCATCAAGGACGACGACCCGGCCAATTCGCGGCTGCTGAAGACCCAGGAGTATCAAAATGGCAAGTGGGTGACGGTGTCGGCCCGGTTTCGGGTATATCCCAGCGACCAGGCCTCGATGAAGGCCCACGCCGAACTGCTGGTTCACGGGCCGCAGTGGAACCCGCACCTATACGACGGCGTGCGGCAAGCGACGGACTTTGAAACCGCGGCCAAGGCACTGCAAAGCGCCGGGTATGCGACCGACCCCACCTATGCGGCCAAGCTGATCCGGCTGATCAACACGTATGACCTGAGCCGATATGATCAGTGATCGGATTATTCGTCCAATGCTTTCAATTTTATGCTGATTTTCCCGATAAATTCCTCGAAAGACGAATTATCGGGACTTTTTTAAAGTGGGCCATGGCTCGGTACCAGCCGGTCAAATTGGCCGTCTGTCACGGACTATCCAGGTCTCTGGGCAAGTTTTGACCAATTGGAAAAGTCACACATTCGCCGTTTGGCAAATTGTGATGGGTGTCAAACTATGGTAGAATTTGACCAACTAAGTGCGGCATACCGCGAAGAAGGATGGGGACACGCAGTGAAATTACTTGAGGACAGGATCAAGCAGGATGGCCAGGTTTTGGGCGCCGATGTGTTGAAAGTAGACAGTTTTTTGAATCACCAGATCGATCCGGATCTGATGACGGCACTGGGTGCCGAGTTCTACGCGCGCTTCAAGGACACGCCAATCACGAAAATTCTGACGGTTGAAAGTTCTGGCATCGCGCCGGCGCTGGCCGCGGGGATGGCCTTCCACAAGCCGGTGGTGTTCGCCCGCAAGCACAAGAGTCTGACCCTCAAGGACCACCTGTACACAGCCGAGGTGTACTCCTTCACGAAAAAGAGCGCCAACACGATCGCCATTGCGACCAAGTTCCTCGGGCCGGATGACCATGTGCTGATCATTGATGACTTTCTTGCCAATGGCCAAGCCGTCGAGGGCTTGATCGACATCATTGCCCAGGCGCAGGCGCACCTGGAAGGCGTCGGGGTCGTGATCGAAAAGAGTTTTCAAAAGGGGCGCGCACTGCTTGATCAGCGCCACATCCGGGTGGAGGCGCTGGCCCGAATCGCAGCGTTTGAAGATGGCCAAGTGATTTTCAAAGAAGACTAGGAGGTCGTAATGAAACAGCCTGACGTCTCTGCGCCCAAGGCCGCAGTGCTGGGTATCCAGCACCTGCTGGCCATGTACTCCGGGTCGGTCCTGGTCCCAATTCTGATCGGCTCGGCCCTGCGGTTTTCCAGTGAACAAATGACTTACCTGGTGTCGATCGATATTTTCATGTGTGGGATCGCCACGGCCTTGCAGGTCTTCGGCAACAAGTTCTTCGGCATTCGCCTGCCGGTGGTGCTTGGGTGTGCCGTGCAGGCAGTGGCGCCGCTGATCATGATTGGCCAGAAATTCGATATTCAAACGATGTACGGCGCGATCATTGCCGCCGGGGTCTTCGTTTACCTGATTGCCGGGCCCTTCGCCAAGTTGCGGAAGCTGTTTCCGCCGCTGGTGACCGGTAGTCTGATCACGGTCATTGGGCTGTCTCTGATCCCGGTGGCCTTTCAGAATCTCGGCGGTGGCAATGTGGCGGCGAAAAGTTTCGGTTCCGGCGCCAACCTGATTGTCGGCATGTTTACGGTGCTGTTGATCTTGGCTTTCAACGTGTGGGGCAAAGGGTTTGTGCGCTCAATCGCCATTTTGATCGGGCTTATTGGCGGGTCTCTTTTGGGCGGTCTAATGGGCATGGTGTCGTTTCGCCCGGTAATCGAAGCCAGCTGGTTCCACGTGCCGACACCGTTTTATTTTGGGGTCCCGCACTTTGAGTGGAGCTCGATCGTCACCATGATCCTGATTTCCCTGACCTCGATGGTCGAATCAACCGGGGTCTTTTTCGCCCTGGGTGATGTGGTCGACCGCAAAATCGAGCAGCCGGATCTGAAAAAAGGGTACCGCGCCGAGGGGCTGGCTGTGATGCTCGGCGGGATATTCAATACCTTCCCGTACACCACCTTCTCGCAAAACGTTGGCCTGGTGCAGCTTTCGGGTATCAAGACCCGCAAGCCGGTGATGTTCTCCGCACTGTTTTTAGTGCTTTTAGGACTTCTGCCCAAAATTGGGGCGCTGGCCACGATCATTCCCAATCCCGTGCTGGGTGGGGCGATGCTGGTCATGTTCGGCATGGTCGCGGTCCAGGGAATCCGCATGCTGCAGCAGGTCGATTTTCATGACGACAAGAATTTACTGGTCGCCGCAATTTCGATCGGGCTGGGGCTGGGCGTGACCGTTCAGCCGCAGATCGTTCAGGCGCTGCCGAAGACCCTGCAGCTGCTATTTTCCTCGGGTATTTTGCTGGCGAGCGTGTCCGCCGTTGGCTTGAATTTACTCTTTAACGCCAAAACGCCGCCTGCCGAGCTGCCAGAGTCGGACGGGTTGAATGAAAAAGCGACGCAGGCACGAAAGGTCGACAAACATGACTGATTTTATTCAACCCGGTGCCGGGATCGGCATCATCGGCGGCGGTCCGCTTGGTTACAGCATGGCCGCCGCGGCGAAGGCAATGGGGATGAACACCATCATCCTGGCGCCGAGTGAAAGCGATATTGCGCTGTCTTTGGCCGACATTCCGCTCGTCGGCAAGGCGACTGATCCGGCGGCGCTGTCGCGCCTGGCCGAGGTGGCCACGGTGGTGACGTTCGCCAATGAAAACGTCGACGGCAACGCCTTGCAGCAGCTGACCACCAAGCACCAGCTGCCCTCCGGGGTGGACATTTTGTCCGTCACCCAGGACCGGTACTTGGAAATGGTCTTCCTGGACGACCTCAACGTCAACATTCTGCCGTACGCGCAGGTGGTCGGCCCCAGCGACATCGCCAAGGCAATCGAGTCGGTCGGACTGCCAGCGATTCTGAAACCCATTCAAAAGGACATGGGCGCCGACCAGCAGCTGCGTCTGACCAGTCCGGACGATGTGGTGCACGCCCAGCAGCTCTTGCAGCAGCGGCCGTACATTCTGGAGGCCTGGCTTGATCATCCGACCGAGTACGCGGTCACCGTGGTCAAAAATGGTGACGACATCAAGGTCATGCCGGTGGTGCAAACCGTCTTTGCCCATCATCAGCTGAAGGCGGCGTTCGTGCCAGCTACCGGCGGCGACGCGGTGCACCAGGAGATCCAGCGGGTGGCCAAGCTGATCGCTAAGCACCTGAATTACACTGGCGCCTTTGGCATTGAACTCTTCATGACCGCGAACCAGTCGCTGTACGTCAAGCGCCTGTACCCGGCGCCGCAACTCACCAACCACGTGCTGGCCAGCACCACCGGGTTCAGCCCAGTGGCGATGCACTTGCGCGCGCTGCTTGGGTGGCCGCTGCCTAAGCTCTCGCTGCTGCGGCCAGGGGTCATGATCCCGCTGCGCGCGGCCGATGCCGCCGCAGCGATGACACAGGTGCGCATCAAGCCGGACTGGCAGTTTGAGTTTTATCCGAGCGGGGATGACCTGATCGGCACAATGACGATCTACAAGCCGCTGATTGAGGCGGCGCAGCTTTTGAACGCAACGGATCACTTTCACTTGAACCTGACAGAGGAGGACTAACATGATCGATCGCTACAGCCGCCCTGAAATGGCCGCCGTGTGGACAGAGAAGAATCGTTACCAGGCCTGGCTCGAAGTTGAGATCCTGGCCGCCGAGGCGTGGAGCCAGCTGGGTGAGATCCCGGCAGCGGACGTGAAGGCGCTGCGTCAAAACGCCAGCTTCACCGTTGACCGGGTTCACGAGATCGAGGCCGTCACCCGGCACGACGTTGTGGCCTTCACGCGCACCGTGTCCGAGTCCCTTGGCCCGGAGAAAAAATGGGTGCACTTCGGCCTGACCAGCACGGACGTGGTCGACACCGCGCAAGGCGCCGTCCTCAAGCAGGCCGACGTCATCCTGCGCGACGACCTTGAGGCGCTGCTCGCCGTGGTCGGCCGCCGCGCCAAGGAATTCAAGCACACCGTGATGATGGGTCGCACCCATGGCGTCCACGCCGAACCGACGACGTTTGGCCTGGTCCTGGCGACCTGGTACTCCGAATTAAAACGCGACCTCAAGCGCTTTAATGACGCGGCTGCCGATGTCGAAGCCGGTAAAATTTCCGGCGCAGTGGGGACGTTTGCCAACACGCCACCGGCCGTTGAGGCGTACGTCTGCGAGCACTTAGGCATCCGCGCTCAGGAAATTTCGACGCAGGTGCTGCCGCGTGATCTGCACGCCCACTACATTCAGACCCTGGGCCTGATTGCAACATCGATCGAGCGGTTTGCCCTGGAGATTCGCCACCTGCAGCGCACCGAGGTGCACGAGGTCGAGGAACACTTCAATCCCGGCCAAAAGGGGAGCTCGGCCATGCCGCACAAGCGCAACCCGATCAGCTCCGAAAATGTCACCGGGCTGGCCCGCATCATTCGCGGCTACGCGACTCCCGCACTGGAAGACGTCCCGCTGTGGCACGAGCGCGACATTTCGCACAGCTCGGCAGAGCGTATCATGCTGCCCGACGCCACAGGCTTATTGGATTACATCCTGCACCGCTTCACTGGAATCGTCCAAAATCTCGATGTGTTCCCGGAGACGATGAAGGCAAACATGCAAAAGACGCATGGCCTGATCTTCAGCCAGCGCGTCATGCTCAAGCTGATTGAAACGGGCATGAGCCGGGAAGCGGCATACGATCTGGTGCAGCCCAAGACCGCGCAGGCCTGGGATGAGCACCGCGACTTCCGTCAGCTGCTTGAGGCCGACCCGAAAGTCACCGATCGGTTGGATCAGGCGGCGCTGGACGATGCCTTTGACTATCACTACCATCTGCGCCATGTGGATGAGATTTTTGATCGGATCGGCCTGGGCGAGGCCTAAAAGCCGCGCCTATGGTTCGGCAACCGGGCCGTCAGCCTTGTGCTGGCGGTTTTTGCGTGCCGTGAGCGGTTGCAAAGCAGCGCGATTTTCGGTAGGCTGAAGCCGAATGGAGTGGGACAACATGGACGTCGAGGAAGTTAAACAATTAGTGCAAAAACCGCTGGACGAGGACCTGTGGCCCAAGCAGCTGACTGCCGCTGTCCGGCTGTTGGCTGCGTTTGCCGGCGGCGACCCTGAGCAGATCACCAGCGCACTAGGTGAAGATGGTGATCTGACGATGCACCTGCAGGGGCTGTGGCCGCGGGCGATTGCTCAGGGCATACCGCTGCCGCTGGTGGCCCAAGTGATCCAGCCCCAGGGACCCAAGCCTGGCCAGGCGGCAGACCGCCTGCTGCGCGGGGTTTTGAACAGCTACGTTTTAACGCTACGGGATTTGACGCAGTTGCCCAAGGAGCTGTACCCGCGCTGGCGCGAGATCCGGCAGATTCAAAATCAACTGCTGATGCTGCAGGCCATCTTGCACCAGTGGCGGCTGGAGGAAGACGGCGCGCCGGTGCGTGTCACCCTTTACGGCCCAGTGGCCGGCGGGACCCTTAAGGCAGCCGGCCTCGCTGGTGTCAAAGTCACTCAGGCCAAGTTGGCCAAGCCATGGCTTCACGGCTTTTTGGGCAGCTTGCCGATGCCGGCGATCGTGGCGGGTCGCCGCAGCCAGGGCGGCCGCGCCGGAAGCGGCCAGCAGCAGGAAGTCCTGGCCCGGGCGAAAAATCTGCGGCGCCGGCAGTTTCCGCGCACCCGCTCGGCGGCGCTGAACCGCGGCGAGCGCGAGGTCCTCTACGGAAAAACGGCGGTGAGCGACTTTACGGCGTTTGACCTGGAATTTTCCAGTGGCAACGCGCGTGAAGGCATGTTCATCACGGAAATTGGCGCGGTCAAGGTCAAGGCCAACCACATTGTCGACACCTTCAACGTGTTCGTCCAGGTGCCGGCGCGGCGCCACCTGAATACCTATTCGCAGCGCGTCACCGGCATTCATGAGGAGACCTTGAAGCAGTACGGCTTGCCGGCCAACGAGGCGATTCGCCAGTTCATTGATTTCATCGGCGAGGACAGCCTGCTGGGTTTTTCGGTGCACGGCGGCGATTTGCCGGTGCTGCGCCGCCAGTTCAACCTGTACCCGCAGCCGTATCGGTTGATCGACGTCGCGCTTTTGGCTAAGCAGGCCGGCCCGATGCCGGGCAACCCGGAAGTCAGTCTGACGACCTACCGCCACTACCTGGGGCTGAGTTTGCTCGCGCATGGGGCGCTGTATGACGCGGTGACCACGTATGCGCTGTATGCGTACCTTCAAGAGGACGCGCGCGATCCCGAGGCATTAGTCAAGGAGTTCGACCGGGTGTTTGAAGCGACCAGTTTGAAGCAGAAAAAGTGAGGCGCTAGGCGCCGAGCCTAAATTTTAACCGGGCCGGGGTCTCACTGCGCCTGCGCCCATAAAAGCCCAGCGTGAAGCCGTTTTCGCGCGGTGCGGCCGCTGTTTTGGCAGCGGCTTTTTTGGTACAATGGGAAAAGCAAAGATAAAGCAGGAAGGACGATATCATGGCGAATGCACTTCTGCAAGGCATGAACGATAAACAATCCGAGGCGGTGCTGGCCACTGAGGGCCCACTACTGATCATGGCCGGGGCGGGCTCCGGCAAGACGCGCGTGTTGACGCACCGCGTCGCCTACCTGATCGAGGAGAAGGGCATTAACCCTTGGCGCATCCTGGCCATCACCTTTACCAACAAGGCCGCCCGCGAAATGAAGGAGCGAATCGGCCGGATGCTCGACCCGGAGCTGGCCCGCGACGTTTGGGTCTCGACCTTCCACGCACTGTGCGTGCGCATCCTGCGCCGCGACATCGAAAAACTGGGCATGAACCGCGCGTTCACCATTGCCGACCCGGCCGAGCAAAAGACGCTGGTCAAGCACATCCTGGCCGACTTAAACATCGACCCGAAGCGCTACGACCCCAAGGCCCTGCTATCGGCGATCTCCAACGCCAAAAACGACCTGAAAACACCCGAGCAGTACGCCAAGACCGCTGGAACGCCATTTGAGCAAACCACGGCGATGGTGTACGCCGAGTACCAAAAGCGCATGCGGTCGGACCAGGCGCTGGACTTTGACGACCTGATCATGCAGACCATCATCTTGTTTCAGAAAGATCCGGAAACGCTGAAGTTCTACCAAAATAAGTTCCAGTACATTCACGTCGACGAATATCAGGACACCAACGAGGCCCAGTACCAGCTGGTCCACATGCTGGCGGATGGCTACCGTAACCTGTGCGTGGTCGGGGATGCCGACCAGAGCATTTACGGCTGGCGCGGCGCGAACATGCAAAACATCCTGGACTTTAAAAAGGACTACCCGGATGCGCAGGTCGTGCTGCTCGAGCAGAACTACCGCTCGACCAAAACCATCTTGCAGGCGGCAAACGCCGTGATCAAGAACAACAAAAAGCGTCAGGTGAAGACCTTGTGGACCGAAAATCAAACCGGCGACAAGATCACCTACTACCGGGCCCAAAGCGAACTCGACGAGGCCTATTTTGTCATCAAGACCATCGAGCAGGACATCCGCTCCGGCAAGCGCAAGTACGGCGACTTCGCGGTGCTGTACCGCACAAACGCGCAATCACGGGCAATTGAAGAGGCCTTCGTCAAAAGCAACATCCCGTACAAAATGGTCGGCGGCCACAAGTTCTACGACCGCAAGGAAATTCGCGACGCCTTGGCCTATTTTCGGCTGGTGATCAACCCGGATGACGACATGAGCTTCAACCGGATCGTCAACGAGCCCAAGCGCGGCATTGGCGACACGTCGATGGACAAGCTTCAGGCCTTCGCCACTCAAAACGGCTGGTCGCTGCTGGAAGCGGCGCAAAATGCCGAGCTTTCTGATGTGTCGGGCAAGGCCCGCGGGGCGCTGGCCAAGTTTGGCGCGACCATCAAGCAGATCCAGGCCAAAAAGGACAAGGGCACCGTCACCGACCTGATGCAGGCAATTTTGGACGACACCGGTTACCTGCCAACGCTGAAAAACGCCGGCACCGTCGAGGCCGACACGCGCATCGAGAACCTGCAGGAGCTGCTTTCTGTTACGCAGCAGTTCGATGAACGCTACGAACCCGAGGACGAAAACTCTGACATTTTTGTTGACTTCATCGCCGATCTGGCCTTGGTTTCGGATCAAGACGAGGTCGAAGAAGACGCGCAGGAAGTCACCCTGATGACGCTGCACGCCGCCAAGGGCCTGGAATTTCCAGTCGTGTTCATGGTGGGCATGGAGGAAGGCCTTTTCCCGCTTTCCCGCTCCGCCATGGACGAAAAGGAAATGGAAGAAGAGCGCCGGCTGGCCTATGTCGGCATCACGCGGGCCAAGTCGAAGCTGTATCTGAGCAATGCGTATGCCCGGATGCTGTATGGCCAGCGCCAAAACAATCCGGCAAGTCGCTTCATCGAAGAAATCGACCCTGAGCTGCTCGAAACGGTCGGGCAGCAGGCCCCGAAGTCGAGTTATCCGTTCGACCGCGAGGCCAACCGCACAGCGCGGGCCGTGACGCCAACTTACTCGCGGCACCCGCAGGGCACGCGGGCCAAGGTGGTGGACAACGCGGCGGCGCCGACCAGCACCGCCGGCAAGGTCACCTGGACCGTTGGCGACAAGGCGGCGCACCGCAAGTGGGGTGTTGGCACCATCGTCAAAGTCTCTGGCAAGGGCGATGACCAGGAGCTGGACATTGCCTTTCCGGAAATGGGGGTCAAGCGGCTGCTGGCCGCGTTTGCCCCGATCACCAAACACGTGGACTAGACAGGAGGCAGCAAGATGGCAGAGCAGGACGTTTCGGCAATGACGCACAGCGACGCAGCGACGGCCATTCAACCGCTGGTCGATCAGCTCAACCAGTGGCGCCGCGAGTACTACGACCAGGACGCACCAACGGTCGATGACCATGAATACGACATGGCGTATCAGCGGCTGCTGGCAATTGAGGCCCAGTACCCGGATTTGGTGCTGCCGGATTCGCCCAGCCAGGCGGTCGGCGGCAGCGTCGACACCGACTTTGCCAAGGTGCCGCACCCGATTCCCATGCTGTCGATGGGGGATGTCTTTTCCCTGGAAGAGCTGCAGGATTGGGCCGAGCGGCTCGAAGGCGGCGTGGAAGAACAGGTCGACTACAACGTCGAGCTGAAAATCGACGGGCTGTCGCTGTCCTTGGTGTACGAAAACGGCAAGCTGGTGCAGGGCTCCACGCGCGGCGACGGCAATGTCGGCGAGGACGTCACGGCTAACGTGATGACCATTAAGGACATTCCGCATGAGCTGAAACAGCCCCTGAACATTGAGGTGCGCGGCGAGTGCTACATGCCTAAAAATGCTTTTGCCAAGCTGAACGCCGCGCGCGAGGCGCAAGGGCTGGCCACGTTTGCCAACCCGCGCAACGCAGCGGCGGGCAGTTTGCGCCAGCTCGACCCCAAGGTGACCAAGGCGCGCGAACTGGCGACGTTCATTTACACCCTGATCGATCCAGAGCGCTTCAACATCCAAACGCAGCACGACGCGATTGCCTTCATGCAGGACTTGGGTTTCGTCACCAATCCCAGCTCCATCACGACCGGCGACCTCAAGCAAATGGACAGCTACATTGCCACTCAAACCGCGGACCGCGACGCCTTGGCTTACGGCATCGACGGCATCGTGGTCAAGGTCAACAGCCTGCCGCTTCAACAGGAGCTGGGCAACACCGTCAAGGTGCCGCGCTGGGAGATCGCGTACAAGTTTCCGCCTGAGCAGGCGGAAACAGTGGTGCGAGACATTGACTGGACGATTGGCCGCACCGGCGTGGTGACGCCGACGGCCGTGATGGATCCGGTGGCCTTGGCGGGCACCACGGTGGCGCGGGCCACGCTCCACAACGCAGACCTGATCGCCGAAAAGGACATTCGCATCGGCGACACCGTGCTGCTGCACAAGGCCGGCGACATCATTCCCGAGGTTTCGGCGGTGGTGCTGAGCAAAAGGCCGGCGGATTCTGTGCCGGCAGCGATCCCGACGGCGTGCCCGTCTTGCGGCCAAACGCTGGTGCACGTCGACGGCGAAGTCGCGCTGCGGTGCATCAACCCGATGTGCCCGGCGCAGGTCCAAGAGCAACTGACCCATTTTGCCAGCCGCCTGGCGATGAACATTGACGGCCTTGGCCCGAAAATCATTGCCCAGCTGCAGGCCAAAGGGCTGGTCAAGGACGTCGCCGATTTGTACCACCTGACGGCAGATGACCTCAGCACGTTGGACAAGTTCAAGGAAAAGTCGATTAATAATTTGTTAAAGGCCATCGACAACAGTCGGCAGAACTCTGTGGAACGCCTACTATTTGGCTTAGGCATTCGCCACGTCGGCGCCAAGGCCGCGCGGCTTTTGGCGGCGCATTTTGGCGATATCGACGCGCTGATGGCCGCCGACGAGGCAACCATTGCCGACGTGGAAAACATCGGTCCGACCATTGCCGCGAGCGTTGTGCAGTATTTTAAGCGCGACACGGCCCGGGCGTTGATCGAGGACTTTCGGCAGGCCGACGTCAATTTGACCTTTAAGGGCGGCGCGCCGGTGGCCACGGATTCATTTTTCTCTGGCAAAACTGTCGTGATCACCGGCTCGTTTGCGGCCTTCACCCGGCCGGCGCTGACGGCCAAGCTTCAGGCGCTAGGCGCCAAGGTCACGGGTTCCGTGTCCAAGCGGACTGATCTGGTGGTTGCCGGCGAGAAGGCGGGCTCAAAGCTCACCAAGGCGCAGACTCTGAACGTGCCAGTGATGGATGAACAGGAATTACAGACGAAACTATAAGTGAGGCATTTTGTTGATGAAGAAAATTCTGACCGCGGCGCTGCTGGCGACCGCCGTCCTGCTTGCCGCGTGCGGCAACCTGAACTTCAATTCGGGCAGCGGGGCAAGCGGGGCTAGCGGCAGCAGCACGAGCAAATACACGACCACCGGCACCTCGGATTCCGGCACCTACGAAGGGGTCATCAAGGGCGGTCGTTATCAGACCTCCAGTGCCCGCGGTCTTCAGCTGACGCAGAATCAGCAGGACGGCAACGCCTTTAACATCAAGAGCATGGAAGCGGGGCTGCAGGAAATTTCCAAGAAGCAGTTTTCGACCTCCAAGTACCTGTTTGAAGAAGGCCAACTGCTTTCCACGGCGACGGCCAAAAAGTGGCTGGGCCACCGCTCTGATCAAGACGCCGAGGGCCTAAACCCGAAGAGCAACAAGGAAACTGATCCCGACAAGCGGGTCCCAACGTACCTGCAAACGATTTTGGAGCAGGATTACATGACCCAAAGCGGTTCGTCAATGAGTCTGGGCGGCGTGGCCATCGGCTTGGGGATGAACGAGTACGACTACTACGAAAAAGAGCAGTACGGCGCTACCTACACCACCCACATCACGGATGCGGCCATGACGCAGCAGGGCCGGCGCATGGCGCAGGAAGTGGTCGCGCGCGTGCGGCGAATGAAGGGCGTGGCCAACGATACGCCAATCGTGATCGGGTTGTACAAGCTGGCGGCGCGCGATTCGCTGGTCGGCGGCACCTACTTTGATTATGTGGTTTCCACTTCTGGCACCTCGCTTCAGTCCTGGAAGCCGGTCAACCAGCAAAATGAGGTCCTGCCGACGATCGACAACAAGAAGCCGATCAACCAAACGGTCGCGGATGACTTTAACAACTTCCAAAGCAACGTTGAGAACTTCTTCCCGACCTTGGCCGGCGTCACCGCGCAGGCGCACTACGAGGACAACCAGCTCGCCGGGCTCAACGTCACCATCAACACGCAGTTCTACGGTCTGACCGAGATTCAAAGCTTTACCCAGTACGTCAGCGCCATGGCCTCCAAGTACCTGCCAAGTGGCGTGCAGGTCCAGATCACTGTCCAGTCCACGCAGGGCATGCAGGCCTTCTTGGCCCGCGCCAGCGGTGCCAAGGACTTTACCACGCACGTGTTCGACAGTTACTGACTCTCACGTCCGGGCAACCGGGCGTTTTTTGGTAAAAAACTGGCGGCGGCGCGCAGGCGAGTCAGGTTCGTATGGTAAACTAAGATGATTAAATCCCTAAGCAAAAGCGAAGAAGGTAGAGAACATGATTTCAAAAGACAGTGTGGCGCACGTTGCCGGCTTGGCGAAGTTGGCCTTTTCGGAAGACGAGCTGCAGCAGTACACGGCCCAACTCGATGAGATCTTGAATATGGTCGCCCAACTGGAAACCGTCGATACCACCGACGTGCCGGTGACGACGCAAAGTATTCACCTTGAAAATGTGATGCGCGAGGACGTCGCCGTCAATGACACCGACGTTCAGGACCTGCTGGCCAACGTGCCGACTAAGAAGGGCACGCTGATCCAGGTACCATCGATCATCGATAAGGAGGACGACTAAGCCGTGAGTTACGATAATCTGGACATCACCAAGCTGCACGACCAGCTTCAATCTGGCAAAATCACCGCGGCCGCTTTGACCGCGCAGACCTTTGCCGACATCAAGCGAGTCGACCCCGAGATCGACGCCTTTTTGACGTTGAACGAAGCAGCGGCCAAAAAAGCCGCTGCGGCGCAAGACAACGCCGGGATCGCGGCAGATAAGCCATTTGCCGGCGTGCCGGTCGGCATCAAAGACAACATTGTCACCAAGGGTCTGAAGACCACTGCGGCCTCCAAGATTCTGAACAACTTCGTGCCGGTTTACGACGCCACCGTGGTTGAAAAACTGCAGACGGCAGGCGCCATCATCGCCGGCAAGCTGAACCTCGACGAATTTGCGATGGGCTCATCAACGGAAAACTCCGCCTTCAAGACCACCAAAAACGCGTGGGACCAGACCAAGGTGCCAGGCGGCTCGTCAGGCGGCTCTGCCGCCGCTGTTGCCTCAGGTCAGCTGCCGATGGCGCTGGGCACCGACACCGGCGGCTCCATTCGCCAGCCGGCGGCCTTTAACGGCATTGTTGGCCTGAAGCCGACGTACGGCCGGGTCTCCCGCTGGGGCGTGATTGCCTTTGCGTCCAGTCTGGACGTTGTTGGGTCTTTGACCCACACGGTGCGCGACGCGGCTTTGACCCTGAACGTGATTGCCGGTCATGACGAGAAGGACGCCACCACTGCTGATCTGGCTGTGCCGGATTACACGGCAAAACTGGGCCAGTCGATTCACGGGATGAAGATCGCCCTGCCTGAGGAATACCTGGGCGAAGGCGTCGATCCGGCCGTGGCTGAGCAGATCAAGCAGGCCGCCGAGCAGTTCCGCGCCCTGGGGGCGACGGTCGAGACGGTTTCTTTGCCGCACACCAAGTATGCGGTGCCGGCCTATTACATCATCGCCAGCTCCGAGGCTTCCTCGAACCTGCAGCGCTTTGATGGGATTCGCTACGGTTTCCGGGCTAAGGACGTCAAGAACCTGGAAGACGTTTACGTGCGCTCGCGCTCCGAGGGCTTTGGCCCCGAGGTCAAGCGGCGCATTATGCTGGGGACCTTTAGTCTGTCCGCCGGCTTTTACGACGCCTACTTCAAGAAGGCCGCGCAGGTGCGCACGTTGATTGCTCAGGACTTTGACAAGGTGTTTGAAGATTACGACTTCATCATCGGTCCGACCACGCCGACCACGGCGTTCAAGATTGGCGCCAAAGTCACCGACCCGCTCACGATGTACATGAACGACATCCTGACCATTCCGGTCAATTTGGCGGGGCTGCCAGCACTGTCGATCCCAGCTGGGTTGGTTGACGGCATGCCCGTTGGCCTGCAGCTGATCGGCAAGCAGTTCGATGAGCAGACCTTGCTTCAGGCGGCCGACGCGTTTGAAAGCGCGACCGGCTACCAGGATGCGATCCCGGGAGGTGCGAACGAATGAATTTTGAAACCACAATCGGGCTTGAAGTCCACGTTGAGCTGAAAACCAAGTCCAAAATGTACTCACCGACGCCGGTGTCATACGGTGCCGAACCGAACGTCAACACCAACGTAATCGACTGGGGTTTTCCAGGCACGCTGCCGACGATCAACCGCGGGGCGTATTCCTACGGCATCATGGTTGCGCTCGCGCTGCACGCGGACATCACCCGCCACACGCATTTTGACCGCAAGAACTATTTCTACCCGGATAACCCGAAGGCCTACCAGATCACGCAAAGCGAGACGCCACTGGGCACCAACGGCTACGTTGAGATTGAAGTGGACGGCAAGAAGAAAAAAATTGGCATCCACGAGTTGCATGTCGAAGAAGACGCCGGGAAAAACTCGCATGAAGACGACGGGTATTCTTACGTCGATTTGAACCGGCAAGGGACGCCTTTGGTCGAGATTGTGTCCGAACCGGACATCGCCTCGCCTGAAGAGGCCTACCAGTACCTCGAGCAGCTGCGCCAAATCGTGCAGTTCACCGGGGCTTCAGACGTCAAAATGGAGGAAGGCTCGATGCGGGTGGACACCAATTTGTCCGTGCGCCCGATTGGCCAGGACGGTTTTGGAACCAAGACCGAAATCAAAAACCTGAACTCCTTCAACCATGTCCGCGACGGCCTGGCCTACGAGCAAAAGCGCCAGATCCAGCTGCTGATGGCAGGCGGCGAGGTGCGTCAGGAGACGCGGCGCTGGGATCCGGCCAAGAAGGAAACCATTCTGATGCGAGTCAAGGAAGGCGCGGACGATTACCGCTACTTCCCAGAACCTGACCTGCCGCCAGTGTTTGTGTCGCAGAAATGGATCGATGAGGTTCAGGCGAAGTTGCCAGAGGCACCGGCCAAGCGCCGGGCGCGTTACGTCAAGGACTGGGGCATTCCGGAATACGACGCCGGTGTGTTGACCCTGACCATGGAAATGGCCAACTTCTTTGAGGCGACGGTGGCCGCCGGGGCCGATCCCAAACAGGCCTCAAACTGGCTGATGGGCGAGGTGTCCGGTTACTTGAACGCTGAGCACCTGGAGCTCAAGGATGTTGCGCTGACCCCGGCCCACCTGGCTGGCATGATCAACCTGATCGATGACGGCACTATCTCCAGCAAGATCGCCAAGAAGGTCTTTCAGGAAATTATCAAGGAAGACGTCGATCCGAAGGCGTGGGTCGAGGAAAAGGGCATGGTTCAACTGTCTGATCCAGCCAAGCTCACCCCGATCGTCAATGACATCTTGGACAACAATGCCCAAAGCATTGATGACTTCAAGAACGGCAAGTCGCGCGCCATCGGCTTTTTGGTCGGGCAGATCATGAAGCAGACCCACGGCAAGGCCAATCCGAAGGTCGTCAACAGCATCTTGATGACGGAAATCAAAAAACGGTAATTAGGAGGTGATCGCGATGCGCCCACGCGCACGTTTGATCTATAACCCGACTTCGGGCAATGAAGGCATGCGGCGGTACGTCGCGGACATCTTAGACGTGATGGAGCAGGCGGGCTACGAAGCCTCAGCCTTCCAGACTACGGCTGAACCCTTTTCGGCGAAAAAAGAGGCCAGCCGGGCCACCGAGGCCGGGTTTGCCCTAATTGTGGGGGCAGGCGGTGACGGGACCATCAACGAGGTCGTCAACGGCATTGCGCCGCACAAGCACCGCCCCAAGTTGGCCATCATTCCCGCCGGCACCACCAACGACTACGCCCGCGCCTTGCGCATTCCGCGCGAAGACCCGGTCGCGGCGGCCAAGGTCATTCTTAAGGGCCAGACCCTGCGAATGGACATCGGTCAGGCCAACAATCACTACTTCATGAATATTGCCGCCGGCGGCCTGCTGACCGAGCTGACCTATCAGGTGCCATCGGAATTTAAGTCGATTTTTGGTTACTTCGCGTATGTGGTGAAGGCGGCAGAGATGCTGCCGGCGATTCAGTCGGTGCCGATGCACCTGGAGTACGATGACGGGGTCTACGACGGCCCGGCCTCCATGTTCCTGCTGGCGATGACCAACAGTGTCGGCGGCTTTGAGCAGATCGTGCCGGATTCCAGCATGGGGGATGGCAAGTTCTCGCTGATTGTCGTCAAGACGGGCAACTTCGGCGACATGCTGGTGCTGATTGCCAAGGTCTTAAACGGCGGGCGCCACGTCGATGATTCCAACATCATCTACACCAAGACGTCCAAGCTGGTTGCGACGCGGTCTGACGGCGGCGAGATGAAGATCAACCTCGACGGCGACTACGGCGGTTCAGCGCCGATGACGTTCTTGAACCTCAAGCAGCACATCGAAATGTTCGCCAACGTCGACGAGATTCCAAAGAAGAACCTCGACATCGACCTGGTGCGCCAGCAAGGCTACCTGGAGGAAGTGGAGCACATTTCCCATCAGGACTTGAACGGCGACGGGCAGATCTCCGGCGACGATAAACAGTAGCAACAGACGGGCTCTGGTCAGTGAACACTGGCCGGAGCCTGTTTTGCGGCTTGCGGCTTGCCAACCGGTCTGGTACAGTGAGTGGAGTCATTTTTCGCGTTGCCGCGCTGCGGCGAAAGGAGGCCCATGGTGGCGAAAACCCCAGTGGTCAAGAACCAAGAACTTGAAGTTGAAATTGAAGATCTGACGTACCAAGGCATGGGGGTGGCCAAGATCGATGGCTATCCGCTGTTCATCGAAGACACGCTGCCAGGCGAAAAGGCGCTGGTGCACGTGCTCAAGACGGAAAAGCAGTACGGTTTTGCCAAGCTCAAGAAGCTTGAGCAGAGCTCGCCTGACCGCGCACTAGCCGTGGATCACACTTACACGCAAACCGGCATCGCGCCGCTGCAGCACTTGGCTTACCCGGCCCAGCTGAAATTTAAGCAGCATCAGATCCAGGAGTTGTTCAAAAAGCAGGATCTCCACATTCCGGTCCGGCCCACGCTTGGTATGGACAACCCAACCGGCTACCGCAACAAAGCCCAGATCCCGGTGCGCCAGATCAATGGCCAGGCGACCACTGGCTTTTTCAAGCGCCGCAGCCACGAGCTGGTCCCGCTGGAGGACTTTTACATTCAAGACCCGAAGATCGACGCCGCGGTGATCGTGGTGCGCGATCTGCTGCGCAAATACCACCTGACCGGGTACGATGAGCAGGCCAACTCTGGGCTGGTTCGCCACATCATGGTGCGCCGCGGCTACTACTCCAAGGACATGATGATTGTGCTAGTGGTCACATCCTGGGCGGTGCCGCACCAAGACGACATCGTTGCCGGCATCCAGGCGGCGCTGCCGGAAGTGTCCAGCATCATGCTGAACCTCAACGACAAGCGCACCAACGTGATTCTGGGCAAGAAGACACGGCTTTTGGCGGGACATTCTTATCTGACCGACCAGCTGCTGGGCAATACCTTCCACATTTCGCCGCTGTCCTTTTACCAGGTCAACCCGCTGCAAACCGAGGTCCTGTATTCACAGGCCATCGAGGCGGCCGGTCTGACCGGCAAGGAAACCGTGATCGATGCGTATTCTGGTATCGGGACGATTTCCTTGGCCATGGCCAAGCATGCGAAGCAGGTGTACGGCGTGGAAATCGTGCCCGAGGCCGTGGCTGACGCGCGCGATAACGCGAAGCTCAACGGCATCACCAATGTGACCTTCGCCGTTGGCAAGGCCGAAGACGCCATGCAGCAGTGGCAACAAGAAGAACTGCCAGTCGACGTGTTGATGGTGGACCCGCCGCGCAAGGGGCTGGCCAAGGAATTTATCGCCGCGGTGGGTGTGCTGCTGCCGCCCAAGCTGGTGTACGTGTCCTGCAACCCCGCCACGCTGGCCCGCGACATCAAGGCGCTTGAGGCCTTTGGCTACCACGCGGCGCAAACTCAGCCGGTCGACATGTTTCCCCAGACGACCAGCATTGAAAGTGTCACGGCGTTGACCCGTTAATTCAATTAAAATCACAGGAAGGCTGCCGGCGGGCGGCCTTTTTGCATGAGAAGTTTCACACGATTGTCACATATTGTTTTCAGTAAACTGGTAAAATAGGAGTCATTAAAACTTGGAGGCAATTTGATCAATGAAAGCCTACGCATTTTTGAAAGACACACCGAAGACCACGACCCCGCGCGGCAAGACAATGATGCTGGACAAGGGACTCGGGCTGAACGAAACTGAAGATTTGCTGGCGACGGCCGGCGATTACCTGGATTACGCCAAGTTCGGCTGGGGCACAGCGGCCACGATGGACCGTGAGCTGATTCAGCAGAAGACGGCCAAGTATCGCGATGCCGGCGTGATTCCGTACCCCGGCGGCACCCTGCTGGAAGTCGCGTTGATGAACGGGCAATTTAACGACTTCTTGAAAGAGACGCAGGCGCTGGGGTTTGGCGGCGTTGAGGTCAGTGATGGCTCAACCACAATCGCGGGCAGCACGCGCAAGCAGGTGATTCAGCAGGCCAAAGACGCCGGCCTTTTTGTCATTTCCGAGGTGGGCAAAAAAGATCCGACGCTGGATCATGAGCTGTCCATCCACGAGCGGCTGATGCAGATCCAAGCTGACCTGCAAAGCGGTGCCAACTACGTCATCATTGAGGCGCGCGAGGCCGGCAAGAACATCGGTATTTACGACGCAGAGGGTAACATCATTGAAGACGAGCTGCAAGAATTAGCCAAAGGCGGCACCGACCAGCTGATTTTTGAGGCACCGCTGAAGAGTCAGCAGGTCGCGCTGATCCGCCAGTTTGGCGTTGGCATTAACCTTGGGAACATCGCCAGCAATGAAGTCACTGCGCTTGAAACGCTGCGGCGCGGGCTGCGCGGCGACACCGTGGGTCAGCTGTAATGAAGCGACTGTTCATCGTCCGCCACGGCCGGACGCAGTGGAACGTCGAAAAGCGGTTGCAAGGCGCAAGCGGTGATAGTCCAGTGTTGCAGGATGATTTGACCCCGTACGAGAAGCTGGCCGCCTACCTGGACCAGTACCGCTTTGCGGCCGCTTACACCAGTCCGCTGCCGCGAGCGGTGACCTCCGGCAGGCTGATCCTGACGCGCATGCCGCACAATGCCGGCCTGAAGCTGCAGCCAGTGGCCGGTTTGACCGAGATCGGGTTTGGCCAGTGGGAAGGCAAAAAGCGGGCCGAATTAGTCCACGATCACCTGGCTTTGTTTCAGAAGCTGTCCCGGCGCGAAAACGATCCGGGTTTGACCGCAGTGGGGGTCGAGGACTTCAACGCGGCAGGTGAACGGTTTGCACAGGCGCTCAAGACCATTGCCGCGGCCCTGCCGGCGGATGCGAATGCCTTGATCGTCACACACGGCGGCATTGCCCAGCTGGGGATGCGCCACTTGACCGGCAATGACCATTTACTGGGGCTGAAGAACCTCTCCACCTCACTGGTGGGCGTGGTGGGCAATCAGTATTACGTGGATGTCTACAATCAAACCGCGTACCTGCCGCATGTTGACTTAAACGAGGGCAATGTGTCGATTCTTTAAGGCCGCAATGAGTCGCCTGCAGCGCGCAGGCGGCTTTTTCTTGGCTGCTGGCTAATTGGAAACTGCGATATAATTGACCCATGTTTAACCAAAGGGGACCGCTATGACAATCAAACTGATCGCGACGGATATTGATGACACCTTACTGAATTCCGACAGGCAGCTGACTGCGCACACGATTGACGTGCTGAAATGTGCTTCCGCGCAGGGTATCAAGGTGGTGCTGTGCACCGGGCGGCCGGTGCAGGCAGTCCAGCCGCTGCTGGATCAGCTGGGGCTGAGCGGGCCCGATGAGTACGCCATCACCTTCAACGGGGCGGTGACGGTGTCGCTTGCCGGCGAGCAGTTCAGCAACTTTGACCTGGGCCGCAGCGACTTTGCGGCACTGGATCAGTTCGCCAAGGCCCATCAGCTGACCTATAACTTGCGAGACGCCCAAGGTGCCGTCATCACACCGGACGATAATATCAGCTTCTACGCGGTGCGACAGGCGTACGACAGCCAGGTGGGTATCACGCGCCTGACGCCGGGCCAAGTCCCGGCGGATTTTCGCTACGTGAAAGGCATGCTGACGGCGCCCAAGGCGGTGCTTGACGCGATCGAACCCAGCGCCCGGGCGGCTTTTGGCGACGCATACTACGTGGTGCGGTCGACGCCATTTTTCCTGGAAGTCATGAATCCAAAGGCCAATAAGGGGAGCGGACTGGCGGCACTGGCCAAGCGCCTGGGGCTTGCTTCTGCCGAAGTGATGGCGTGCGGCGACGAGGCCAACGACCTCCCGATGCTGAAGTGGGCCGGGTGCGCGATCGGCATGGCCAACGGCATTGACGCGGTGAAGCAGGCGGCCACGCATGTCACACTCGACAACGACCACGACGGGGTGGCCGCTGCGGTCGAAAAATACGTGCTGGAGGCCCGGTCATGAGCATAACTTTTCAGCCGGCCCGGCCTGCGGACCTGCCTGCCATCATGGCAATTGAACACGCCGGCTTCACGCCTGCAGAGGCGGCCAGTCAGGCCAGCATGGCGGCGCGCATTGCCGCCTACCCGGAAACTTTCATCACGGCGCATCAGGCCGGCCGCTTGGTCGGTTATGTGGTCGGCCCAGCGATTCAGCGGCGTCACTTAACGGACGACTTGTTTGAAATCGCGCAGCCCAATTCAAAGACGGCGCCTTACCTGGCCATCCTAAGCCTGGCGGTGGCCCCGGAAGTACAGGGCCAAGGCATTGGGTCCGCGCTGCTGGCTGCCCTGTCTGACCTGGGCAAACGGCAACACCGCCGCGGGCTTACGCTGACCTGCCTGGCCAAACTCGTGCCGTTTTACACGCGCAATGGGTTTGTCAGCGATGGTCAGTCGGCTTCAACTCATGCTGGTGAAGTGTGGTTCGACATGGTGAAACAGCTCTAAAGGCGTGGGGGAAGACACAATGAAAAATGAAGCAATCTCGCTAGCCACGAATCGGCGCTTTTCAGCGGCGTTAAAGGCGGCACTGCGCACCCGGCCGTTTGAAGACATCACGGTGCAACAGCTGCTCACTGCCACCGGCATGGCGCGGCCGACTTTTTATTATCATTTTGATGATCTGTTCGGGCTCTTGCAATGGACCTTTGCCGACGAGGCGCTGAGCTTGCTCCAGAAGGATTCGGATTACACTCACTGGGAGGAAGATGTTTACCGGCTGCTGGTGTATTTGGCTAACAACGCTGATTTGTATGCCAACTTCTATGCGAATATCACGTTGGAGCAAGTTCAGGCGATTTTCTGTACGCCGATGTTAAAAATCCTGAATGGCTACATTCAGGCCGTGATTACGGCGAGGCAGCTGACGGTGAGCGCTGCGACTCAGCAGTTTGTCGCCGAGTTTTTTGTCGGCGGCTTTGTCAGTGTGCTGGTGCGCTGGCTGAAGGCCGGTCTGCCAGAGTCGCCGGCGGCGCTGCGGCAGCAGCTGCACGAGACGATGGATCAGATCATTGTCCAGGTGCTGGAAAAGGCGAACAAAACCGGGAATTTGTCAGATGTCTAACATACGGTAGCGATTGAACATTCTTTAATGCGAATGGGTTGCTTACAATAAAGATGTAAGCGAATTCATGAACAGAAAGGATGAGCGTTTATGGCTTTTGTGAATAATGATTTTGGTGACGTGTTGTTGCACCGCGAATCAGTGCGGGACTTTGATCCGAGTGTCAAGATTCCTCGCGAAGAGCTTCAGCAGATGATTTCTGAAGCAATCACGGCGCCCTCAGCCTGCAACCTGCAGGCCTGGCACTTTGTGATTGTCGACGACGAGGCTGGCAAGGACAAGCTTCGGTCCTACTTCATGAAGTTTAACAAGCCGCAACTGGATTCATGCAGCGCCATGATCCAGATCTTCGGCGATACCTTGGCCTTCAAGGCCTACCGCGACTTGTGGAACAAGGCCTGCGAAGATGGCCGCATCACCCCGGAAAAGCGTGATGAGGTGCTCAACACCTTCTTGCCGCTGTACGAAAAGGCGCCTAAGTCCATGCTGGTCAACGATTCAACGGTTGACAGCACGATTGCCGCCACGCAGCTGATGCTGATCGCCCGGGCGCACGGCTATGAGTCCAACCCCATTGGCGGCTATGACACCACCAAGGCGGCCAAGGTCTTCGGTCTCGACCCGGAGCGCTATGTGCCAGTCATGGCCGTTGCGCTGGGCAAGCCGGCCAAGAACGGCAAGGACGAGATGAAGTCCGCTCGTTACCCGGCATCTCAGGTTATCGAGTTCGCCTAATCTAAAAATCGACAATACCTCCGCTTGGTTAGCTAGCTGCTAACTTGGCGGAGGTATTTTTGATCGCGCTAGCTCGCGGCAGTCAGTCGACAATCGGCGGCAGGTCCGGGATCAGCATGCGGTAAAGACTAAGCGCCTTGGGCTGCGGCAGTGCAGGCTCGGTGGTCGCCGTCTGCAAGGCAAACCGCAGCAGTGCCGCACCCAGCCAGCCGCTGATGAACGTGCGGTCTTGCGCCGGGTAGTCGCGCGTGATCAGCACCCGCTGCACGGCGCCGATCATCAGGTCCTGCGCCCGGTCTGCCGCGCTCGCCCAGATGATCAGCTGCCACAGCGGCCGCGCTTCCAGCAGCGCGGACACGATCAGCGCGGAGCCGCTTTGAAAGTCCTTGATGGTGCTTTGATCAACGCGGTGTTCGAAGGCGCCGATTTGTTTGAGCAGCTCGACGGCCAAAATGTCCTTGAGATCCTGGTGGTGGCGGTAAAACGTGGCGCGCGACACCCCGGCCAGGCGGCAAAACTCACCAACCTTGAGACTGGAAAAAGGGACGCCTTGGTCGTGCAGCCGCTGCAGGGCCGAAAGCATTTTGACTTGCGAGTGCCGGCTGCGGGCGTCGATCTGCATCCCGCCGGCCAGTTGAATTTTTGCCATGATGTCACCTCGTTTAGGCTATTGTACCAGAACCCGGCTTGACGGCGGCAGGGCACTGTGGTTAAACCGAGGTGAGGTGATTGTGACATGAAAACGGTAAAGCTTGGTAACACGAACTGGACGGCGTCAAACGTCGCGCTGGGCATCATGCGCATGGACGCGTTGTCCCCAGCTGAGGCCGCCACGAGTCTGAACGCGGCGGTGGACGCTGGCATCAACTTCATTGATTCGGCTGACATTTACGGGCAAGGGGCGTCGGAAAAGGTCTTTGGCGAAGCACTGAAACAGTCTGGCCTCCGGCGCGACCAGCTGTTCATTCAGTCCAAGGGCGGCATCATTGTCGACCCGGCGCGTTCGCACGGCAGCCTGGTGTTCGGCAAGCGCTACGATTTTTCCAAGCAGCACCTGATCGATGCCGTGGACGGCGAGCTCTCCCGGATGGGCATCGACTACCTGGATGCCTTCCTGCTGCACCGGCCGGATCCCTTGATGGAACCAGACGAGGTCGCCGCGGCCTTTGACGAGCTGCAGCAGGCCGGCAAGGCGCGGCACTTCGGGGTGTCCAACTTTGACCCGCAGCAGTTCGCATTTCTGCAGGAAAATGTCAGCCAGCCGCTCCTGATTAACCAGGTTCAGTTCTCTGTCATGCACACCGGCATGGTCAACGCCGGCATGCATGTGAACATGGAAGATCCGCGCTCGGTCAATCACGACGGCGGGCTGCTGGCCTTTTCGCGGCGCAAGCACGTCACTCTGCAGGCCTGGTCGCCGTTCCAGTATGGGATGTTTGCCGGGGTCTACATCGACAACGACAAGTTCCCGAAGCTGAACGCCAAGCTTGCTGAGCTGGCGGACAAATACCATGTCTCGAAAAATGGCATCGCGGTCGCTTGGATCCTGCGCATGCCGGTGCCGTTCCAGGTCATTTTGGGCACCATGAATCCGGCCCACATCAAGGACTCGGCCGCCGGCTCTGACGTGACGTTAACACGCCAGGAGTGGTACGATGTGTACTTTGCGGCAGGCAACGACCTACCTTAATGCGCAACTGTCTAAGAAAGTAAGTCAAAATTGCCTAGGCGCGTTCCATAAAGCAGCGCCCAAGCGCACAAACGCCCCTGCACCGCGATTTTAAACCAATCGTGGCGCAGGGGCGCTTGTGTTTTGGGCTAAACCCGCTTTATGTCTCAGCCTCTTTTTAGCCCAGCGTGCGACCGAGCTGGCGGATGCGGGCGAACACGGCGTCTTCCTGGCGCCTGGCCGCCCAGCCGGCCGTGTGAATTGTGCTGTTGGGCCGGTTCTCCTTGGTGTACAAAATCGCTGGCAGATAGGCGTAAGGGCCGGGCGTCGCGGCGACAAAACTGGCGGTGAACAGGTAGTCCTCGGCAATCGGCAGGGTTTCGTCGAAGTGCAGGTTCGCCGCGTGAATCGCCGCCGTGCGAAACGCCTTGTTCCAGACGTAGCCGCCGACTTCAGTGCCGTGGTGGGCGACCTGGTCGAACATTTCGCGCTGGGTCAGCAGCGTTTCCTGTGCTTGCCGCGGTGGGGCCCCGCGGAACCACCGGTAGCCAACTGCCACGGCGGCAATCCCGGGGGTCATCGCGCGTGCCATCACCGCCGCAAAGGTCGGCGCGATGCGGTCATCACCGTCGACAAAGGCCACCGCACTAGTCGTCGCGCGGGCGAGGCCGAAGTTGCGGGCGACCGACACGCCGCGGTGCTCGGCAAACGCCTCGTGGTGAAAATTGGGGATGCCGCGGACAAAGGCGGCGCCGCGCTCAGCAGTCCCGTCGGTGGAGCCGTCGTCCACCAGCCACAGGGTAAAGTCGGCGGTTTGGTGCGTCAAATCGGCCAGCAGCGGCTCAAAGTAGGCGCCAAGCTGGTAAGTCGGGATCACGATTGTCAATGATTCAGCCATGTTACTCACCTCCACGGGTAATTATCCGCGGGACAGCGCTGAAGACAAATAATTGGCTTGGCCCATTGGCAAGTGGCCACAAAAAAGCGCCGACATCTCGCGATGGCGGCACTTTGCGGAACGTTCAGTTAGTTTTCGACGTGCTTGGCGCTGGCCAGGACCTTGCCAACGGCTGGGATCTGGCCCAGTGAATCGATGGCGGTACTTGGCATGACCACGGTGTTTGAGGACCCGTTGGCCAAAGCTTCCAGCGCTTCGACGTTCTTGTACGTCAGGTACAGATCGCCGTTGTTCTTGAGCCCTTCGTTGATCGAGTTGATCTGGTCGCGCACGGCCTCGGCGATCAGCCGCTGAGACTCGGCTTTACCTTGAGCTTCCAGAATCTGGGTCTGTTTGTTGGCTTCAGCTTGGAGAATGTCAGATTGCTTTTCCCCTTCGGCCTTGGCGATGGCAGCCTGCTTCAGGCCTTCCGCCTCCATGATGTTGGCTTCCTTTTCACGCGAAGCCCGCAGCAGCTTGTTCATGGATTCCTGAATGGTCTTGTCGACCTGGATCGAGTCGATGTTGACGCGGTCTACGTTCAGGCCATAGCCGGCAGTCGTTGTGGCGATCTGCTGGAACAGGGTCTGGTTGATCGTTTCGGTGCCGTTCAGGACGTCGTTCAGGTCCATGTTCCCGATGATGCCGCGCAGGTTAGCGCGAGTATCTTGGACCATGGACAGCACGGAATCCTTGTTTTGGTACACGTAGGCGTTGACGTCGGTGATGTGGTACTTCAGGGTTTCGGAAATGCGCACCACAACGTTATCCTTGGTGATGACTTCTTGTTCGTCGACCTTCAGCGGAATCTGCTTCATGTTGACGATCTCGGTGATGCGGTAGATGAACGGCGGTACCACATGGAAGCCTGGTTGCAGCGTCTGGACATACTTCCCCAGCCGCTCCACGATGCCGACTTCCCCGGTATGAATAATGGCCATACTGGAGAACAAGATAATCAGTAGAAAAATGGCAACGATGATCACGATTGCCCAAATGATAATTCCGAACATGTTAACTCCTCCTTTGATTGCCGCGAGCGCGGCGCTCAGCTGTGCTAATACTGCAGTTGCCGTTTGGCCAGGCGGACCCCCAAGCCCAGCGCTGAAGCTTCTGCCACCACCACCAGATCACCGGTGGTGGCGGCGTCGAGCAGCCAGTAGTGATAATGAATGCCAAACAAGACGACCTCGCCATTGCCTTCATGGGTGAGGGTGAAAGTCGTGCCAATCAAGCGCTCGTCTAGCATGCTCTGCCTCCTTGCAACTGACCACATCATAGTCTGTTTGGCCAAGGTAAAATCAGTCTTGGGGCTGATTTTACCGGGAACAGACCCGGTACAATAACGATCAACACCTTCCATTCTACAGTAATTCTGACGGCTTGCCAGCAAATCGGTATAATAGGGGTAATTTGCGGAAAGGGGCAACCGGCATGGCAAGGCGCAGGCGCAAGCGGCCCATCTACTCAAATACCTATATCAAGCGCCGCCGCATTTGGACGGCGGCGGGGGCTTTGGTGCTCATCCTTGCGCTGGCCCTGGGCGGCTGGCTATGGGCCCAGCGCAAAACCGGTGTGGCCAAGTATCCGGTGCGCGGCGTCGCCTTGTCCCAAAGCGACGGCAGTGCCGACTTTCAGGCCCTGCAAAGCTCCGGGCTGGCCTTTGTCTACCTGAAAAGCACGCAAGGGGCGAGCTTTTTTGACGACAGTTTTGCCACCAACTACCAGCAGGCCAGCGGCAGCGGCTTGGCCGTCGGCGTGTATCACTATTTTTCCTTTGACAGCAACCCGGCGGCCCAGGCGGATTATTTTGCCGCCAAGGTCGGAAAAAATGTAGGTACGCTGCCGATTGGCCTGCACATCGCCTACTACGGGGATTACGCGATCCGCCCGCCCAAGCCGGCGGTGCTGCGGGCTAAGGTCCAGGCGTTTGTCGTGGAGCTGCGCCGCTACACGACCCGCCCGCTCGTGTTCATCGGCAGTCCTGCGGTGCTTGGTGCCCTCAAAGGTATCGACAGCAGCGCCAAGCGGTGGGTGATCAGCGCGCGCCGGCCGCGCTTTGCCGGCGCCGCGTTTTGGCAGGACGGCAAGCTTGAGGCTGCCGGCGACAGTTACCCGGCCGTGGCCTTTCTGGGTACGAAGGCGGCGCTTCAGAAGCTGGCGAACTAACAAAATCGTCACCAAACTGTTAGCTGAATCGATGGCTGGCCGGCTTTCGGCAAGCGATACTAGCAGTGAGGTGAGACAAGATGAAAAAATTGTTGGTCGGGTTGATCGTCGTGGTCGCCTTGGCATTTGGCGGCTACAAGCTCGTGGCAGTGCTATCGTACGGCGGCACTTCGTACTACACCAAGGTCACGACCAGCGGCGAGCAGATCACAGAGAAAAGTGATCAGGGCCGCAGTTATACGGATTACCGGTATCGCCTGACCGGGTACGACAAAACCGGGCACAGCCGCTTGCTCGACTTTAACGCTAACAAGGCGCGGCCCCTGAAGCGCGGCGCTTACCTCAAGCTGGTCTACAACGCCAATAAGGGCGTTACCAGCTGGCAGGCCGTGGACCAGGGCTTAGTGCCAGAGCCGGCCCTCAGCCGCCTTAACTAGCTAACTTACCAGAAAAGGCCGTGCACTTCAGACGAAGTGCACGGCCTTTCGCATGCGCGGTGGTTATTCTGAGTCGGTTGGCGCGGCCGGGGTGATGATGTTGTAGGTCGTGTCCTCGGCCTCGTCGTACACCTTAGTTGGACCAGTGGGACCGCTGGTGATGATCAGCTGGTAGCCGTAGTGATCCAGAAAGGTCAGCCGGTCGGTCGAAATGCCGGTCACCGTGCCGGGCAGCACGCGACCGTCAATTTTGATGGCGAGGTCCTTGGACACGACGATTTGGTGAGTCTTGTTAGTCAGCTCGTCCAGAAAGGCATAGCGGCCTGTGTACTGCTGCGCCAAGGTCTCCATGGGCGTTGGGGCCGTCTGCCCGCGATGGTGATGCCGGTGCGGCACACTGTTTTTTAATCCGCTGATGAGATTGTGCACGAATGATGGCATCTCTTGACCCCCGTTTATGATACCCTCATCATAGCATGCAGTTGTTACGCTGACGTATCAGAATCAAATCGGTCTGTTACAATATCTTTAAAAGCATTTGTTAATAATGAGAAAGGTGGGAGGACTTTGAAATTAGGAATTATCGGCACCAACGGCATCACGGTCCAGTTTGTGCAGGCGGCCGAGGCGACGGGACAGTTCACGCTGGCCGCGGTGTATTCTCGCCGCGAAGAAACGGCCCAGCACTTCATTGCGGAAACGCACGAGGCGGCCATTTACACGGACCTGGACGCGTTTTTTGCCAGCGCTATCGACGTCGTGTACATTGCCAGTCCGAACGGTCTGCACGCCGGCCAGGCGATTCAGGCGCTAAATGCCGGCAAGCACGCCATCGTGGAAAAGCCCATGGTGACCGATCGCAGTCAGCTGGCCGCTTTGGAAGAGGCGCAGGACGCGCATCCGGACTTGCTGGTTTTTGAGGCGGCGCGGCACGTCTACGATCCTAACTTCCAAGTGATCGCCGATTACGTCAAGGATCACAAGGGCGCGCTGAACGGTGCGACGCTGGTGAATGCCAAGTACTCCTCGCGTTACGATGCCTACCTGGCTGGGGATGATCCTAACATCTTCTCGCCACGCTTTGGCGGGGGCGCACTGATGGACCTTGGCGTTTACTCCGTGTACGCGGCCATTGGCTGGTTTGGCCTGCCCAGTGAGGTGGTTTACCTGCCCAATGTCCTGTCCAGCGGGGTCGACGGCAGCGGGGTGGCCAGCCTGTCCTACGATTTTGGCAACGTGACTTTGCTGACTGGGAAAAATTACATCACGCAGGCCCCAAGCGAGATCTATTTTGGCAAAACAACGCTGAGTTTTGGCGCGACCGGCGTGCTTGATCATGCGCACACCTTTGGCGCTGATGCGCAAGACTTGGCCAAGCCGCAGGTCGACAACCCCTTGGCCTATGAGGCAGAATTCTTTGGCCGCGCCATCGAGTCCGGCGACCATGCGGCCTGTGCCAAAGCGTTTAACTTGGCCAAGCAGGTGCACACGGTGATGGGACGCTTGCGTGCGACGACAGACATTCACTTCGGGACAGACCCGGAATAGGAGACAACATGCCAATAGCTTCGATGTTTCAACCCCTGTGGGACGCTTCCGGCTTCAAGGCCGAAACGCCAATTCAGGAACAAGTTTATCAGCCGCTCAAGGACGGACGGTCACTGGTCGGATTAGCCCCGACTGGCTCGGGCAAAACGCTGGCCTTTGCGCTGCCGCTGCTCGAGCAGACCACGCCAGGCGCCGGGTTGCAGCTGCTGGTGATCAGCCCGTCTCAGGAGCTGGCGATCCAGACCCGCGACGTGATGCGGCCATACACCCAGGCGGCGGGCCTGCACCTGGTCGGGGTGACCGGGTCGGCGAATGTGAAGCGCCAGCTTGAACAGCTCGAGGAGAAACCCGAGGTGATCATTGCCACGGCCGGGCGGCTGCTGGAGCTCGTGCAATCCCGGCGCCTCAAGCTGGCCGCGCTGAAGACCATCGTCATCGACGAGGCGGATGAAATGCTGCGCGAGCCGGGCCTCAGTCAGGTCCGCGAGCTGGCCCAGGCCGCGCCGGAAGACGTTCAGCTGACCTTTTTCAGCGCGACGGAAAGTCCGCTGTTCAAGGACCTGGCCAAAGAGTTCGGCCAGGAAGTGGAAATCATTGACGTGCGCGATATCGACCACACCCAAGGCGCGGTCATGCATTATTTTGTGCAAACCGACAACGCCCACCGCGAGGTCTGGCTGCGGCACCTGGCGCACCTGGACAAGTTCCAGGCCCTGGTGTTCTTCAATCAAAATGCGGTGATGATGAAAGTTGCGCGCACACTCAGCCACCAAAGCGTCAAATTCGCGGTGTTGAACCGCACCGACCGCTCGACGACGCGCGCCAACGCCTTGAATGCCTTTCGCAAAGGCAAGGTGACGTTGCTGCTGGTCACGGACTTGGCCGGACGCGGGCTTGACATTCCGCACCTGCCGGCCGTGATCAACTACCAGACGCCAACCCGCGCGGAGGCCTACATTCACCGCGCCGGCCGGACTGGCCGCATGGGCGCCAAGGGGATGGTGGTGACGCTGGGCGACGACCACGACCTGCGCGATTTGCGCAAGTTGGTGCCGCAGTACGACATCGTGCGCGGCTACCTGAACGACGGCAAAATGTCCACGGAAGCGCCGAAGGAAGAAGCAGCGACGCTGAAACTTGCCAAGGCGCCGCGGACTGCACCCACCGTGCCAGCGGCTCAGACGCCCGCGCCGGTGGCTTCAGGCCAGCCGGTTGAAGCGGTCAAGGCCGCACCGGCTAGGAAGAAACACCACAAGAATCGGCTGCGGGATCGCAAGAACAAGGGCAAGCGGCGAAAAGCTTAGCCCCCTTGCGTCAGCGCTGCCATTAGCTGATAATAGTGGTATAGACAACGCGATGTGCGCGAATATTCGGAGGCCTTTTTAATGAAAGTAACCAGTACTGTTGATGCACCCGTGTCATTTTTCTATCAGAAACTGATTGATTCGGTGCTGTACGACATTAAGCACGAAACCGGGCAAGACTTGACGTTTGCCCAGCTGGCGGGTTTTGAATACAAGAAGTCGGTTGGCGCGCGCGGCACGATTCGGATCAAAATCTCGAAGCTGGTGCAAAATCAAACTTACGCCTTCGATACGATTGCCGGCGGTGATACTTATCACACGCGCTACGATCTGGCCGGCACTGAGGATGATAAAACCGACGTCGTTTATCACGAAAACGCCGAATATGCCGATGACATCAAGAAAACCAACAACACGATCATGATGATCCTGATCGGCTGGAGCAAGAAGCGCCGCATGAAGAAAATGTGGGACTCGGTTGCCGCGTCGTATCAAGACGGTGAATAACAAAATGGGGCTCGCTCAGGCGGGTCTTTTTAATTACATCAAAAAAGACCAGAAATTAGATTTCTGGTCTCGCTTTAGTTCGGTGCTGCGCTCTATCGGAATCGAACCGATGATCTTCTGCTTAGGAGGCAGTTGCTCTATCCTGCTGAGCTAAGAGCGCGAATACGATAATTCTGCGCTAAAGCTGAATTGCTGTCAACTGGCCGGGGGGCACTGGATTCGGCCAAAGGCGCCTGGCCGGCGTGGTACAATGGCCAAAATAAACCGAAAGGGGGTCATCTGGTGATCTATCTGCAAACAGTTGGCGCCACGCTGGTGATTTTGCTCGCATCGGCCATGATTTTGTCCTGGCTCAACGCGCGGACCATTCAGCACATTGTCAATGTGACGGGCAAGTCGAACGCACAGTTGTGGCAGATGTTGCCAGGGTTGTGGGTTCACGAAACGGCGCACGCGCTGGTGGGCCGCCTGTTTGGTCTTCAGATTCAAGAATTCTCGGTGCACCAAAGCGCAGATCGGCGCTCGGCAGGGCACGTGACGTTCAGTTTCAACAAACACTCCTTGTGGCAGCGCCTGGGGTTGTTTTTTGCCGGCGGCGCGCCGGTGTGGACGTTTGGGGCAGTGGTGCTGGCCGTTGGCAAGCGGGCGTTTTGGCCGGGGCAGCCGCTGGCGCTGGTCGGGCTGGGCACGATGATGCCGGCCTGGCCTTGGGTCGGCGCATGGCTGCTGCTCACGCTGCTCCTGAGTTTCGGAGCCAGCCTGTCGAGCGCCGATCTGCGCACCATGATGCGCGGGCTGCCGGTGTTTGCGGTGTTGCTGCTGGCGGCAGCTGGACTGGTGAGGCTTGTGGCCCCCGCTGGCCTTTTGACTTGGGTGAGCCTGAATGTGCTGGCGGGCTGGATCGCCGGTTTGCTGGCACTGGTTGCACTGGGGATGAACGTGCTCAGTCACCTGGTGTGGCGCTGATCGTCTCAAATATAAGTGATAGTTGATTATTTTAATAATCATATTCATTGCGCAAGGCCGATATATTCAGTTACGCTTATATTAGGCAGGGGAGAGCCCTGCCACAACGTATCCCCGAGGAGCCGGAAGAGCCGCTTTTCCGGTGCTAATGCGACCGCGCTCGTCCTAGGCAACGCGGGCGGCCGCTCTCGATTGTTGACATTGGATGGTGCAGTGCCAGAGTGGTGCGGCCATCTCGACAATCCACTGAAGGGAGTGGGAACTATGTTACATCTGATCTGGGTCCTCATTATTGGGGCAGTGATTGGTGCAATCGGTTCGATGATCGTCGGCCGCGATCTGCCAGGTGGGTGGATCGGGAATATCATCGGCGGGCTCGTTGGGGCCTGGGTGGGCGGCAGCCTGCTCGGCAACTGGGGGCCGAATGTCGCCGGGATGGCCGTGATTCCGGCAATCATCGGTGCAATTGTGGTCGTGCTCATCGTTTCGCTGCTGATCGGCACCCTCGGCAAGAAGCGTGACCGCGCCTGACCGCGGCGGCTGAAGGAGGGAAAACGATGCGACCACTGACCAAAGCAGGCCTCGGCATGGTGGCCATCATCGGGCTTGTCCAGGCCCTGGCCGTCATGGCGCTGACCTGGCCGCTCGCTGGGGTTCGCACCTGGCTTTTGCTGTACTGGCAGCCGGCGCACTGGGTCCTGTTCGGCCTAGCTGCGTTTGTCGGCCTCGCGTTTTTGATCATGCTGCTGGTCGCCGTGCTGAGGCCGTCAACGACGACTAAGCTGGTGCTGGCCAATGACCGCGGCGACTTGTCTGTGTCCAAGCAGGCGGTCGAAAATGCGGTGGCGAAGGCTGTCGCCGCCGCGCATCCGGTCAAAGGCGTCACCGTGGATGCAAAAATGCACAAGACGCAGGTCAAGCAGGCGACCATTGATGCGTACAGCCTTGAGCCCACCAACTTGAAGACGCAAGTTGAAGGCATTGAGGCGACCGCGCAAGGCAAGCTTGAGCGGCTGCTTGGCGTTCCGGTGAAGAAGATCAAGGTCAACCTTCACCCTGGCACGAAGGCCCCGGACAATGCCGCCCGGGTGCTGTAGTGAGAAAGGAGACGCCATGCCAAAATACCTGACAGGCGCGCTGATTGGCGGCGGCATTGCCCTCGCCTGGCTGCGCTTCGGTTTTCTGGGAATGTTGTTTGTCGCGCTGATGGCGACCGGCGGCTGGGCCGTTGAAAAGTACCTTTGGCCTCGCCGCGCGTATCTGATGGCCTTTTTCCAAAATGGGGCGGTGAACCGCCGGCGGGAGGTGAGGTGATTGCCAATGCAAACTACGCCCGCGCCTGCCAGCACCACGGCGGCGACCAGCTCCAAACTGACCTTTGAACCCTACGTCCTGGAGAAGATTGCCGGCATCTGCGCGCAGCAGATCCCGGGAATTCTCGCCATGGACGGCAATGTCGTTGACAAAATGGCCGAAAGTCTGGGCCGCGATGAGAAAATTACCAAGGGCATTAAGGCCGAGGTGGGCGAGCACCAGGTCGCCGTTGACATGACGGCGTTACTCGAGTTCGACGCTGACGCCAAGGCCGTGCACGAGGCGCTGATCACGGCGGTGCAAGCTGCGGCGCTGCGTATGACCGGCCTGCAGCTGGTCGAGCTCAACTTGCACGTCGCGGATGTTTTGACCAGAAGTGAGTGGCAGAAGCACCAGGCTTGACGCTTTACCCGACCACTGTTGACAGGCCGATTGATTCGGCCGCTGCCAAAGGAGGCCAAGATGACTAACGAAGACATGAAGAAGCACTTGAACCGCTTAGATAAAAGCACCACGGATCTGTACGGCGATCAGGGTCTGCAGGACACCAAGAAGCCGGAAATGGCAGATGAAGACCGCGACTTAGAACTAAAGAAGGAATTGCGGTTTGACGATGCGGTCATCCAAAAAATCGCCGGCATCACCGCCGCCGACGTGGACGGTTTGCTGCGCCTGGAAGGCGGCATGTTCCATGACATGACCGACTTTTTGCGCAAGGATGCCGACCCGAAAGCTGGCGTTGCCGTGAATGTGGACGACAACCAGAAGGTCAAGGTGGAACTGGACGCGACGATGCGCTACGGCGAAGACGCGCCCAAGGTGTTTGACCAGGCCACTGACGAAATCGTCAAGAACGTGAAGCAAATGACTGGCATGGATGTGACCGAAGTGAAAATGACGGTCAAGGATATGCTGACGGACGATGAAATCGCGGCCGAAAAGGCCAAAGCAAGCAAGGACGACAAGGATTTAGACCGCGATATGCAGCCGGCCTAAATCGCGTTTTCCACAACCCGAGCCGCGCAGCCCCCTGCGCGGCTTTTTCAATTTTTAATAAGAATCGGGCTTGCGACGGACGCTGAAGATGCGACGAACCGTCATAATAATCTGAGGGTAATCGACGCTGCGGCGAAAAAAGGTGACGCACCCCTTGCCAAACGCGTATGCTTAGAACCATCAAGGGCTAGGAGGCAAAATTGTGCTCGAACTCAAACACATTAAAAAGTACTACCACGTCGGTGACACCCTGACCAAGGCGCAAGATGACGTGTCCGTTGCGTTTCGCAAGCAGGAATTCGTCGCCATTCTCGGCCCCAGCGGCTCGGGGAAGACGACGATGCTCAACATCATCGGCGGGCTTGACCGCTACGACTCCGGCGACCTGCTGATCAAGGGCCGCTCGACCAAGGATTTCAAGGACTCAGACTGGGACGCTTACCGGAACAACTCGGTCGGCTTTATTTTTCAGTCGTACAACCTGATCACCCACCTGTCGATCATCGAAAACGTCGAGATGGGGATGACGCTGTCCGGCGTGCCGGCGGCGGAAAAGAAGAAGCGGGCCGAAGACGCCTTGATCCGTGTCGGCCTCAAAGACCACATGCACAAGCAGCCCAGCCAGCTGTCTGGCGGTCAGATGCAGCGCGTGGCAATCGCCCGCGCCATCGCTAACGACCCGGAGATTTTGCTGGCCGATGAGCCGACGGGGGCACTGGACTCGGAGACCTCTGAGGAGATCATGCAGCTGATCCAGGACCTGTCGCGCGAGCGCCTGGTCATCATGGTCACGCACAACCCGGATCTGGCCAAGAAGTACGCCGACCGCGTGATCAACTTCGCCGACGGGAAAATCATGCATGATTCGCACCCGCACGTCGAGGCGGAAAAGGCCGAGGCGTTTCAGCTCAAGCGCACCAAGATGAGCTACCTGACCGCGCTCAAGCTGTCTTGGACCAACATTCGCACCAAAAAAGGGCGGACGTTCCTGACCGTTTTTGCCTCCAGCATCGGGATCATCGGCATCGCGGTGGTGCTGGCCTTGTCCAACGGCTTCCAAAAGCAGATCGATAAGACGCAAAGCGAGGCGATGGCCTCCATGCCGGTAACGATTTCGCAAACCGGGACGGACACCAACTCGCTGATGACCGGGACGGACACCAAGACTTTTTCCAAGTCGAAACAGGTGATGGCCGAAAAGAGTGCGGCCGATAAAGCCCAGCACACCAACAAGCTGAGCCAGTCCTACCTGGACTACCTGGACAAAATGCCGACGGCCGACGCGCGCAATATTGCCGTTTCTTACGGCACGGGCATGAACCTGATTCGCCAGGTTGACGGCAAGTACAAGGCCGTCAGCTTTTCGACGGCCAACCCCGACAGCAGCAGTGCTGATTACGGTTCGATGATGGCTGCGTCCACCGGCGTCGGCGGCGCGGTTTACCCTGTTCGCCGCACCAGCTCGGGCAAGACCTTCCTGCAGACCTATTACAAGGTTCTCGCCGGGCGTTACCCCACCAAGGCCACAGACATTGTGCTGGTGGTCGACAAGAAGAATAACGTCAACATCAACGCGCTGAAGAACCTCGGCCTCACGGTCATGGAAGGGCAGAAGTTTAACTACGACGATTTGATTGGCACCACGGTCAAGCTGGTCACTAACGACCACTACTACATGAAGCTGCCGACCGGGACCTACCTGCCTAACCAGGATCTGAGTAGTGCCGCAACGGCGCCGTCGACGAAGACTCTGACCATTCGCGGCATTGTGCGGGTCAAGTCCAAGAATTCCGATGGGTTGCTGTCCTCAGGCATCGCTTACAGTTCAGCTTTGACCAAGCAGGTTCTGAATGACAACAAGAACTCGGCGATCGTCGCCGCCCAAAAAGCCAGCCAGACCAATGTTATGACCGGCCAGCCGATGGATCAAGCGACACGCGCGGGGATGCTGACGACTTTGGGCGGCACCAGCACGCCGATTTCCATCCAGATTTATCCGACCACCTTCAAGCTCAAGGACAAGGTGCTCAGCTACCTGGACCAGTGGAACAAGCACCACAAGCGAGCTGATAAGGTGATTTACACCGACCTGGCCGGCACCGTATCCGACATGACCGGTGGCCTGATGGATGCGGTCACGTATGTACTGGTCGCCTTCGCCGGGATCTCGCTGGTCACTTCCATGATCATGATCGCCATCTTGACCTACACTTCAGTCATTGAGCGCACCAAGGAAATCGGGGTGCTCAAGGCCCTGGGCGCGCGGAAGAAGGACATTACGCGCGTGTTTGACGCCGAGACCTTCATTCTGGGCATCGGCGCCGGCTTGTTCGGCATCGTGGTCGCTTGGGCGCTGACCTTCCCAATCAATGTGGTGTTGGAAAATGTCACCGGCCTGGCAGGCGTTGCCGTGCTCAATCCGGTCCACGCCATCGTGCTGGTCATCATTTCCACCGTCTTGACTCTGCTGGGCGGCCATGTGCCGGCCCGCATGGCGGCCAAGAAGGATGCGGCGATCGCGTTGCGCTCGGAATAACAAACTTGCCTCAAACGCTGAACCGCCTGCAGTTGCAGGCGGTTTTTTGCTGGCTTGAAAAAGTTTTTCAACTTTTTTCGTGAAAGCGCTTGACCTGAAACCCGTCCCATAATTTACAGTGACCTTGTTGATAGAAACAGCGATTCGATCCGCGGCGAAGCGCATGGCAATCATAGGAGGTCGTCATCATGTTTGACACATTATTTCGTAAAACTGCCCTAGTGAACCTGGACTTGGCGGATCAGTCGGAACTTGGCGCGCTGGCCGAGGCAGCCAAGCAGGCGGCCAAAGCCTTCAAGCTGGACGAGACTGCGCTGCACGCCAGCATGTTGGCCAGCGAGGCGCAAGGCGCGCAGTTCGCCGGGGACCAGGCCGTGATCGTGTACGCGTCAAGCGATGCGCTGAAGGCGCCGCGGACGTTGCTGTTGACGCTGGCCGAGCCGGTGGCATGGGGCTCAGGTGAGGGTGCTCATGCGGTGTCCCAGCTGGTCATTTTGGCCATGCCAGGCGATCACAGCGAAGAGGAAAAGCAGGCGGTCCTGACTCGCATTCGCCGCAACGCTTCTGCTACACTAAGAGGCGGAGGATCATCATGACAAACATTCACGACATTGCGCGCATCAGCGGCTACTCGGTTTCGACCGTTTCCCGGGTGCTGAACCATCGAAAATATGTCTCAGACGCTGTCCGGGCGAAGGTCCAGGCGGTGATTGACGAGCTGGATTACGCGCCCAGCGAAGTTGCCCGCGACCTGAGCCGCGGCAAGACCATGAAAATCGGGGTGGTGCTGCCGATCTTCGTGCACCCGTACTACACGGCGCTCATGCAAAGCATCACGGAGGCCGCCTTTGCGCAAGGCTATCAGGTGACCCTGCTGCCGTCTAATTACCAGCCCAAGCTGGAAAAACAATTCCTGGAGCAGTTCCGCCGCCGCTCCTTTGACGGTCTGATTTTCACTTCGCACGAAAGCCCGCTGGCCGACTTGGCCAAGTACCAGCAGTTCGGCCCGGTGGTGGTGTGCGAAGACCCAGGGGCGGTTGACATCGCCGCGGCGTTCACCGACCGCAAGGACAGCTACCGCCAGGCGTTTGAATGGATTCGCGCCCGCGGCTATCAGCACGTCAGTCTGATGCTGCCGCGTGAGCCCAAGCTGTCTGCAACCTCGCGCACCATGGTCGAGGCCTACACCGCCGTGTTCGGCACGCCGCCGGATCCGACGCGCAACTGGGTAAGCTCTATGACCAACGAGGACGGCAAGGCCGCCGGGGCGTTTTTTGCTAAGCTGCAGCCGGACTTCGTGTTCTCAAACGGCGACGACATCGCCGCCGGGGTGCTGGAGTACTACGTGGAACACGGCCTGCAGCCACCGGCGATGATGGGTCAGGAGAACGAAACCGCCGGCCGCTTGATGGGCATTTCGACCATCGATCACCACCTTGACGCCGTCGGCCAGGCCGCGCTGGCTTTGGCGACCGGGGCCAAGCATGGCCGCGTCGAGATTACGTCGCAGTTTATTGCCAGAGGTTAAGCCACCAGTGGCCCGCTTGTTGCGAGCCACTTTTTGCAACCACTGAAAAACCCGCCAGACGCGCTTTCGGTATGCTAAACTGAGAGCAACTTAACACTCAGGAGGCGGTTTCATGCAAGTCATCATCACGGTCATCGGGACGGATAAGGTGGGCATTATCGCGGCCGTCACAACCAAGCTGGCAGCCCTGGACGTCAACATTTTGGACGTGTCGCAGACTATCATGCGCGGGGCGTTCACGATGATGCTCCTGGCGCAGCTGCCGGCTGAGGCGGACTTCACGGCCGTTAAAACGCAGCTGCAGGACTTGGGCGCAGACATCGGCGTCGAGGTCAAAATCGCGCGGCAGGAGATTTTTGACGCGATGCACAAGCTGTAACCCAGGAGGCGCATGATGGAAAGCAATCAGATCAAAGAAACCATAGAAATGATCAGCGAGGAGAACCTCGACATTCGCACCATCACCATGGGCATCTCGCTACTGGACTGCATCACGGGCGACACCAGCACCACTGCTGCGCGGCTCTACGATAAGATCACCGCCAAGGCCGCTAACCTCGTAGCGGTGGCGGACGCGATCGAAAATGAATTCGGGATCCCCATCGTCAATAAGCGCATCAGTGTCACCCCGGTGGCGCTGCTGGCCGGCAGCGACCCCAAGCCCAATTTTCCCGCCATTGCGCAGGCGATGGACCGCGCCGCCAAGGCAGTGCAAGTCGACCTGATCGGCGGCTACTCTGCGACCGTGCAGGCGGGCTGCACACCGGCCGACGTCGCGTTGATCAACAGCTTACCCGAGGCGCTTGCCACCACCGAGCGCGTCTGCGCCTCGGTGAACGTCGGGGCGACTCGCAGTGGCCTCAACATGGACGCCGTGAAGCTGATGGGCCAGGTCGTCAAGGACGTATCGGCGATCGATCCGGTCAACGCGATGAAGCTGGTGATTTTTGCCAATGCGGTGGAGGACAATCCGTTCATGGCGGGCGCGTTTTGGGGCGTGTCGGAAGGCGACGTGGCCATCAACACCGGCGTTTCCGGGCCCGGGGTGGTCCAGCGCGCGCTGGCGGACCAGCCGCACGCGACGTTTGAGCAGGTCTGCGAGCAGATCAAGCAAACCGCCTTCAAGGTTTCGCGGATGGGCCAGTTTGTGGGCAAGGTCGCGGCCGAGCGGCTGGGGGTCCCGTTCAACATTGTCGACTTGTCGCTGGCCCCGACCCCGGCGCGCAATGATTCCGTGGCGCAGATTCTCGAGACGCTGGGCCTGAGTCATGTCGGCACGCCGGGCACCACCGCGGCGCTGGCGCTGCTCAACGACGCCGTCAAAAAAGGCGGCATCATGGCCGCGGAAAAAGTGGGCGGGCTCTCAGGGCCTTCATTCCGGTGTCTGAAGACGCGAACATGATCGCCGCCGCGGCAGCCGGCCAGATCACCATCGAAAAGCTCGAGGCCATGACGGCCGTGTGCTCGGTTGGCCTGGACATGATCGCGATTCCGGGCAAGACGCCGGCCACCACCATCAGCGGCATGATCGCCGATGAGGCGGCCATCGGCATCGTCAACAATAAGACCACCGCGGTGCGCGTGATTCCGGTGCCGGGCAAGGACGTCGGTGAGACCATCGAATTCGGCGGGCTGTTCGGCCGCGCGCCAATCATGGCTGTCAATGACGGGGACGCCAGCGTGTTCGTCAACCGCGGCGGCCAGATTCCTGCCCCGCTCCACAGCTTCAAAAACTAAAAAATCAGCAGTCCTGATTAATTGAGGACTGCTGATTTATATTTTTGGGTAAAACCCGGTCAGGCCCAATCGCCGCTGCGGAAAATCGGGACCACGGTGCCGTCCTTCTTGATACCATCGATATCCATTTGCGCCGAGCCCATCATGAAATCGACATGGGTGTCGGCAACGTTCAGGCCGCGGGCGGTCAGCTCAGCCGGGGTCAGCTTGGTGCCGCCTTCAAGTGAGAACGGGTAGGCCATGCCCAGCGCCATGTGATCCGACGCGTTTTCGTCATACAGGGTGCTGAAGAAGATCAGGCCCGACTGGCTGATCGGCGACGGGTCGGGCACCAGCGAGATCTCGCCCAGAGAGCGTGCTCCGGAAATGGCCAGCAGATGTTGCAGGACCTCATCGCCTTGGCCGGCATGGGCCGATACGACCTGGCCATTTTTGAAGGTAAAGTGCATGTCCTGCAAAATGCTGCCGGAATACGACAGCGGCTTGGTCGATGCGACCGTGCCGTCGATGCGGCGGTTGTCCGGGGCAGTGAAGACTTCTTCGGTCGGCATGTTCGCGGTGAAGACTTCGCCCTTGGCGTTTTCGCCGCTGCCGCCATTCCAAATGTGGCCGATCGGCAGGCCGACGGTGAGGTCCGTGCCCGGCGCCTGGTAGTGCAAAGCGTCGAACTGCTCGGCGTTCAGCCAGTCAGCTTTCTCGCGCAGCCGGGCCTCGTGCTTGGCCCATGCAGCTTCCGGGTCGTCTTCGTAGATGCGGACCGTTTTGAAAATAGCGTCCCACAGCTTGTCTGTCGCCGTTTCCGGATCGTCGCCGGGGAAGACCTTGGCCGCCCACTTCGGTGACGCGGCGCCGATGATGGTCCAGGCAATTTGGTTGCCGGAAATCGCCGCACTCAGGGCCGCGTAGCTTTTCTGGAAGCCGCTTTGGTAGGCGGCCACACGCGCCGGGTCGATGCCGGCGAGGTTGTCCGGGTCGCTGGAGGTCACGGTGATGCGCTTGGCCGCGTGGGCAAGCCAGTAATCGAACATGACCTTGGTCTGCGGGGCTTGCTGCTTCAGCCGGTCGTCGGCGAGGTGCAGCATGTCTTGGCGTTTTTGAAAATCGTCCTGCCACCAGACCTGTACCTCAGCGGCGCCGCGCGCGTAGGCTGCTTCAATGATGCGGTGGGCCAGCGGCCGCTGGTCGGTCGCCACCTGCAAGTAGACCGTGTCGCCGGGTTTCACCCCCACGCCCGTATCCACCGCAAGTGCCGCGTATTTATCGAGCAGTTGATCAAAATTAGGTAGTGTCATGCCGTTATCCTCCTTTGGTTTGCTCTTATTTTAGCCGCTTGCAGAGGCAGGCTCAATCAGTTTCGGATTTCTTATCTTCAAGCGGGTCGGTATTGATGATTATACAACACCCATCACTTTGCCATAATGGTCCCAGATAACGCCCGAATAACAATTGTTCACCCAGGCAACGGAGCGTTAGAGGCGGTGGTACTCAAGGGATACAGGCGGCCTGCTTTATTAGAAAAATTGTTAGATAATCATTGTCTTTATACCCCAATCTGTTAAAATAACCAGGTAAGTGTAAGCGTTTTGTGTAGGGGGTTTATGGTTTAACAGAGCTTTCAGGATTTAGGGGGAACTTTAATGGCAAGGAAAAAAACAATCACGCATGACCAGATTTTGAACGCGGCGTATGCGCTGGTGGTCGAAGAGGGCTTTAAGCACTTCACCGCGCGCAACATCGCCAAGCGCATGGGTTGCTCGACGCAGCCGATTTACTTGGAATTTACCAACATGGCGGACCTCAAGCAGGCGGTCCTGGACGAGATCAAAGAGACCTTGCAGACCAAAATGAGCCGCCGCTTCACCACCGATCCCATCGTCGACCTCGGGCTGGCGTACATCAACTTTGCGCTGGACAACCCGGCCCTGTACCGGGCGGTCTTCATCGAGGACCACTTCGGCGTCGAGGACATGCGGGAATTCGCGTTCACGACCGCCATCGAACGGCTGGACCAGTACGCGCCGGCTGAGCAGATCAGCGAGGAGCAGCGCCGCAACACGATTTCCGGCTTATAGATCGTGGCAACTGGGATCGCGAACTTAATGGCGCCGGACTTCATCGAAATCTCGCGCGAGCAGATGATCGAGATCTTGCAGGCCGTGATTCATGACTTCATCGTCAACAAGCGCTTCGCCAAGGATTCGGTGAAAATGGACCTGCGCGAGGCGCTGAAAAAGGCTGAATAGCTATCGCTGACCTGAAAGAAAGTCGTATCGGCTTTCTTTTTTTATGCGCTTGCACAAGTGGATTGCTTGCGCTAAGTTGAAAGCGGAAAGTGGGTGCTTGCATGCGTGCAGAAATGATCGAGGAACTTAAGAAGCTTCAGCGGCAGACTAATATCACGAACATCACGGCCTTGCACGATCTGGGTAAGGCGCAGCGGGAGACAGTGCCGCTGGCTGCGCTGGGTAAGCGGCCGATCATCAAGCGCGACCCGGTTGCCTTCATTGACGCCATCGAAGCCAACTTGATTCAGGAACTGCTGCCGCAGCGCCACCAGAAGATGGGGGCCAATCCGGCGGCCTTTTTCCGCGGGACGGCGGAGCTGATGGCCTATGACCTCAGCCACGAGCCGCAGTCGCACTTGCGCGTTTTGACCGACGGGGATGCCCACCTGCAAAACTTCGGCTTCTACGCGTCGCCTGAGCGCAACATGCTGTTTGACCTTAACGACTTCGATGAGGCGGCGCCCAACTCGTTTGAATTTGACGTGAAGCGACTGACGACCTCGATCTACCTGTTTGCCGGCCAGGAGCACTTCGGCGAAGACGCCGTCGACCAGCTGGTCAAGGAGGTCGCGCGCACTTACCGCAAGACCCTGAAGAAGGCCTTTAAAACCGGGGCGCTCGAACGCTTCTATGCCAGCACGGCGGTGGCCAATTTGGTGGCCGAGCTGCCCGATGAGGAGGACGCGCAGTTCGTGCGCGATGTGGTCAAAAAGGCGGCCAATCGCGACAACGAATCCGTCGTCAAGAAATTCACCGAGCTGCACGGCACCCACCTGCGGTTCAAGGATGATCCGCCGCGCACGGTCCACCTGGAACAAGGTCAGGAAATCGGGATGATGCACGGTTTCTTGCAGTACCAGCAGACAACGCGCGCAGACGTCGCGCTGCTGCTCGGCCAGTACCACATCACCGACATCATTCGCCATTCCGTCGGCATCGGCAGCTTCGGCACCAGCAGCTACCTCATGCTTTTAACCGGGCTGGGCGGCTCGCACCTGGTCCTGCAGGTCAAAGAGGCGCTGCCAAGGCGGCGGGATCTGCTGCCATCGCGGCTGGAGGTCACGCTGAATCAGGAAGTCAGCGAAGGTCAACGCATTATTTCGTCCACGCAGATTCTGCAAAAAGCGTCGGACCCGTTTCTGGGCTGGTTCAACGCCTTCGGCAAAAGCTTTTACGTGCGTCAGTTCCGCGACATGAAGGGGTCGATCGACGTCGCAGCGCTGTCATGGACGCAGTACCAGGCATACTGCCGCCTGTGCGGGTACCTGCTGGCAATGGCGCACGCCCAAAGTCCGATGGCCGCAGTCGCTGCCGGGTATATGAACAAGGATTTTGACGCGGCGATCCAGCACTGGGCGAAGGACTACCTGCATCAGGTCACAGCCGATTACGCGGCCTTTATTGAAAAATACGACTGATTGTGCTGAACGGCGCCGAGAACTTATCGGCGCCTTTTGCGTGAGTCGAATTCGTTGACTCGCCGGCGGTTCCTTTCTACGCTTAACCCACCAGGAAAGGTGGGAAAAAGTCATGGCGCAAACGCTGAGCGAGCTGGTCCTAGACATGGCGGCCGAAAAGCCCGTGATCACATTGACGGCGCCCGAACTGATCGCGCTGCTGTTTAGTTTTTCCGATGCGTGGCAGCCGCTTGTCGGAGGTACGCTCGAGGGACCAAGAGACCCGCTGACGCAAGAAGTTTTTACCGCGCAGGTTGGCCAGCTGCTGCGGCGAGCAAGCTTGGGGCTCGCCCTGCACATGCAGCCGCGCCACTTCATCTACGCCGCTTATTTTGACGTGCCGGTACAAGCCGTGCAGCAGTTTTTCCTGCACACGGCCCAGTACGAGTTCATTTTGGCTAGGCCTGACTTGTTGCGGCTGACCCTCATCGGCTATCTCAGTTGAAATGTCGCGTCTGCGCGATTCTAACGATTATGTCATGCGGCTTCATAAATGAACCACTAGGTGGCCACTTCGGGTATAATAACACCGTAAGCAGGTTACCTTGGAGGCGATTAGTTATGAAGAAAACTATTTTACTGATTCCTTTGACGCTGCTGGTCCTGGGGACTGCGGCGTGCGGGAATTCATCCAGCGCCAATGATTCTTCCAGCAGCAAAGCTAGCTCCAGCAAGGTCGAGAAAAAAGCCACAAAGAAGAACGGTAAGACGAAAGCGGCACCGGCCGCCAAGCAGACGGCTTCAAGTACTTCAAGTAGTGCCACCTCTGACCGTTACACCACCATGAAGCAGGCCGTGCAGGCTAAGCTGCCAGGGGCCAAGTTTCCGAGCAACTACACGGCGGCTGCGGGCAAGAACCTGAACGTTCAGGCTATCGGTAACAGCGCCAACTACGGCCTGTACCTGAGTGAAGGCAGTTCCCTGCCGTTCAACGACCCGAGCCTGGACGGCCTGATTGCACCAGTTGCGATCAAAAAGGTGACATACGCGACGCCGGCTGCCGCTGAGGCACAAATCAACTATCGGCCGGTCGAGCAGGGTTTGCCCACTGTCAGCGTCGGCGACAACCTGACCGCGACGGAAGAAGGCGCGGCGGGCTCGACCTACCTGACCTGGGCTGAGGGCCACTGGTCCGTGTCGCTGCAGTCAGCGACCATCAACGGGGAACAACCGCTGCCGCTGGCTAACCAGGTCACCAGTCTGCTGAGCAAGGAAATGCTGCCGGTTCCGGCTGGCCATGGCGCTATCAGTCTGACCACCACCAGCACCAACACGCGGCAAAACAGCGTGACCTGGCGTGAAGGCAACGCGCTGTACACCGTGTCCAGCACCGATCCGATCAAGGCGCTGCAGACGGCGATCGATTTGAAATAAACAATGTCATACCGGCGCTGGCCTGAGTTTGTTGCCGGCGTTGCCTAAGCCTGGTGTGCCGATTTGGCCGCCGGGCTTTTTCATTGGGCTTGCGCCGCCAGGTTTCTGCCTATCGCACTGGCCACTTTGGTATAATTAACAAGAGGTATAAAGAAGCGGTTATGAAAGGAGGGAAAAGTGATGAGCAGCGGCCCCAAAGCGGTGATCAACCGCGGTAAGCGGCGCAAAACCAGACTCACCGAGGCGCAGAAACAGGCCGTGCACGCCGGCCAGGTGCCGCTCGCCAGCATTCGTGTTTCCCGCGGAATCAAGCTGCGCGAAGCCATCAAACTGATGGTCGACCGCGTGATGGACGCGCAAATTGGCGTGATGTCGGCGGCGTTGGCGTATTATACGCTGCTGTCGCTGTTCCCAATCTTCATTGTGGTGGGGAACCTGCTGCCGTTTTTTGGCTTCAGCTATTTTCAGATTCAGGGCTATTTGACCCAGGTGATCCCCACCGACGTGATGAATTTTATTAATCCTGTCATCAAAAACCTGATCGCGACGTCTTCGGGCTCCGTGCTGTCGGCCGCCGGGCTCGTGACCCTGTGGACCGCGGGCCTGGCCATCAACGGCCTGAAAACCGGGTTTAACCGCGCCTACGACGTCAAGCCGCGGCAGAACTACCTGGTGCAGCGTCTGCTGTCTATGCTGATGCTGTTTATGCTGGTGCTGATGCTCGGCGGCGTCATGGTCGCGTACACCTTTGGCCGCCAGTTTCTCGAGTGGCTGGTACCGGCGCTGCACCTATCGACGGCGTGGCTGGAGACCTTTAATACCTGGCGCTGGCCGGTGACCTTGACGGCGCTGTTTGTGATCATTTTCGTCATCGATTTCTTCCTCCCCAACGCGCGGATCAAATTCTGGACCATTTTGCCCGGTGGCACGCTGACCGTGGTCGGCTGGCTGGCGCTTGGGCAGGGATTCTCCTGGTACATGCGGCACTTTGGCACCCGCATCTCGACTTACGGCACGTTGTCGACGGTGATCGTGCTGCTGCTGTGGCTGGATGTCATGGCCATGCTGTGGCTGATCGGCGTAGTGGTGAATGCCATCATTGCCGAGTACTACGGCGGCCACCCCAAAAGTAGTCGGGGGAAGGTCCACGATTTCGTCCGGAAAAACCGCGACGAAATCGTGGCGCGGCGGACTGACAGTCTGTTCAAGTAAGCGGCGGCCACATAAAAAACGTCAATCTCAGCGCGCCCATGGGCGCCGCCTGAGATTGACGTTTTTGCGTTACAGCAGTTTTTCGATGGCCGGGACCATGGCTTCCGGCTTCGTCTTCGGGGCGAAGCGTTCAACCACATTGCCGTCACGGTCGACCAAAAACTTGGTAAAGTTCCATTTGATCTTTTTCGAACCCAGGGCGCCTGGCGCTTGTTCGGTCAAGTAGCCGAACAGCGGCTGAGCGTCTTCGCCGTTGACTGGCCCGACTTCGTGCATCGGGAAGGTCACGCCATAAGTGGTGCGGCAGGCCTGCGCGGCTGCCTTGCCGTCGCCAATTTCCTGGTGGAACTGATCAGACGGGAAGCCGAGGACCACCAGACCTTGGGCCTGGTACTGCTTGTAAATTTCTTCGAGCTGGCCGAATTGTGGGGCAAAGCCGCACTTGGTCGCCGTGTTCACGATCACAATCACTTTGCCGCGGTATTTGCTGAGTGGATATTGTTCGCCGTTTTCTAAGGTCACAGTGTAGTCATAAAGATTCAAGATTAACTTCTCCTTTTGGATTATAATTAATTCTACATGTGAATTTAGTGTGAAGCTTTCGTGAACAAAGGGCCCAAATCCCCAACGCACTGCCTCACACTGCTAATATTTATATTATGTCATACTTGTAGATGGCCGTCCATGAACTGCGTTCCGGCTTACTCTACTATCTGAAGGGAAAATGGGAAATTGAAAAAAATGGCATTCAGTCTAAACAAATATGTTGCTCCTCTCACAGTCCTGAAAGTAGTCATATCAGCAATTCTGGTGGCACTTCCAGGAATTCTCGCAGGCAATATTTTAGCGGGACTGTTGGAGTGGGGTGAACTACTGGCAGCATACTTTGGGGTCCTTGTTTTGGGCCGCCATCTGAGAATACTCGGTTACTTGTTTTCCTCCCTCACGACTTCTCTCATCGTTGCCCAAGAGTGGGTGCATTACTTCAGCGGTTCGTATACGACGAAGCTGATGCTTGATAATATAGTGAACGTCACTGCCCTTGGGCCGTCCTTACCAAAATATATCGCACTCTTTACAGCTGTTTTGATCATTTCTTTTCTGCCCGTAAAAATATACCGCTATCCTCGAGCAATTTGGCGTGGTGGTTTGGTGCTGATTGTTGCAATCTTTTTTGGCTTGGTCTTTGTTTCTAGACAGGTGACAGCTTTGCGCGGGACTTTAGAGCTTGCTAGGGCGTATCAGCAGGCGGCTGCGACATCTGCACATTTGGCTGAAATTAGCGCAAAACCGGGACAAACAGCAAAAAAATTTGAAAAGAGTTCTGTTGCTGGAGGAATCAACGTAGGAGTGAAGAATCCCAATGTGATTGTGATCTTTGCCGAGGGGACGAGTCGTAAGACGATAGAATCCACTCAAAGTCACTATCCAGGTCTGATGCCAAATTTGCTCAAGTTTAGCCAAGAGTCAGATAATTTTGTCAACTATTTTAATAGCACCGCGGCAACTTATCGCGGACTTCGAAGTCAGCTTAACTCCTCTTTTCAATATTATGAAGGGTATGAGAATGCCAAGACTAAAAAGCTTATAAACCAGCGAACAAATACACCTTTGATTAGCGTTCCCACAATTTTAAAGAAACATGGGTATGCCTCATCCTTTGTTAATCCTGAACCTGACAACAGTATTTTTGCAGATTACTTGGATACGCTTGGTTTTGACAAGGTTGTATCAGGACCTCGGAATAGTCTTTCTGAATCAAGTACAGGAAAGTTTTTGACTGATAAAAATAATCTGAATCTGTTGTTTAATCAAGCCGAACAGTTTCACGCTAGTAACAAGCACTTCATCGTGGGGACATATACACTTCAGACTCACAATGGCTGGAATGTGACTGACAATCAGTATGGCAATGGTAAGAATGCAGTGCTGAATAAGTTTCACAATCTTGATGCGGTCTTCGGTCAATTTCTCAATAAGTTTATGGCCAGTGATTTAAAAAACAACACGATCTTAATTTTTACCACGGATCATGCTAGTTATGCCTCCCCTGATTATGCATCGACGATGAACGATACTCGTGATGCCTTTGTTTCTACCGTGCCTCTAATGATTTATTATCCCGGCGTCAAACCACAAACGATTGATGTACGTGGCCGTAATTCCCTCGGGTTAGCTCCTACAATTCTTGATTTGCTGAATATTGATCAGTCAAAAAATTACTTTCTTGGCACCTCCCTTTACACAAATAAACCTAGCGAGTACGAACACATCTCTCAAGTTGACGGTGATTTCTATTCAACCAAGAAGGGGACAGTGACGAATTTACCTAAGAGTCAAAACAGCGTTAAAAAGAAGATTTTGGATTATGAATCATTCTCGCTTAATATGAACTGAGTAAGGTCACGCAAAAATGGTATCCGAACATGTTTCAGTTGTTCGGATACCATTTTAAGATGCTGGCAGGTATTTTAGTTAGAGATTGACTTGAAATTGAGGGTCTGTACGTTACTTTTTCTTGGACGTTTCCACCAGCGCTTGGGTAAACTTATCGAGTCGTTCAATGTCTTCTTCGTCTGCAGCAAGATCGATTTTAACGTTGTCCGCGCCTTTAGTGGCACCAGATTCTGCGAAGGCCTTATCAAAATCGTCCACACTAGTGGCGAAGTCGTCATAGAATTTGTCACCGCTGCCGCAGCACCCGTATACCTTACCTTTAAGACTTGTTTCTTTTAAGTCGTCGTAAAAGTCCAAGGCTTCGTCCGGAAGCACTCCTTCGCCTCCATCTGAATAAGTATAGGTCACGACAACACAGATATCTGCATTCTGAAAATCCTCTGCCATTGCTTGGCTGACTTCTGTTGTGTCTACGGTATAGCCGTATTGTTCTAGGTCATCCGCCACGATGCCTGCGATTTCCTCGTTATTTCCCGTCAAGCTTGCATAGACGATTTTTGCGGTTGCCATGATTTGTGCATCCCCTCAGATAAATTAGCTTCTATAACTCAGTAATTATACCAAAGTAGTCGAGGTCCGCAAAACGTGAACCCGCTCCTCTGTAGTAAATTCGACTAGAACAGCATATCCATCTGTGGCATGATAGAAAGAGGTGACCTCGGAGGTTGAGCAATGAACGTTTACAGAAAGTTTCACGAATACATGGCTGATCGGCAACTCTGGGATGTCGTCACCTATCTTTTCTTTGGTGGTCTAGCGACCGTTGTTAACATCGTCTCTTTTGCCATCGCATTCCATATGCTTAATATTTCCTGGCCAATCTCGAACACAATTTCATGGATTTTATCTGTGTTGTTTGCCTTCGCCACCAACAAATTGTGGGTATTTCACACGAAAACAGACAGTAGGCGCGGTCTTCTGTGGGAATTTACGAAATTTATGGTAGCCCGTATATTCTCATATGGACTTGATATGTTTACAATGTGGCTGATTATAGATGTCATGGATGGAAGTGACCTCGGTGCGAAAATAATCACTCAAATACTGGTGGTCGTGGTCAACTATGTCTTTAGCAAGGTGTTTATTTTCACTTCACACAAACGAGAGTAGTGCCTGGAAGAAATGCCCCGAATCAATAAACTTCTCAGTGGCAGGTCAAGTTATAATAGCGATGTGCCATATGTGGTACACTTGGTTACTAGAACATTGTTCGCTATCTGATTCCGGTACCCTTCTTAAAGACGTTTGGCAAATCTCATGATTACTTGGTATGAGTGATTCGTACAATTGCATTATGTCAATAATTAGGGCTTGTCGGAGTGCAGAGATGACTGAGTCAATCTGTCCAAGGAGATAGCGCACTATTTAAGGAGATGCGTTTTTGATTACGTTAAAGTCTGATCGTGAAATTGAAGGAATGGCAAAGTCGGGCGAGATCCTTGCCGGTATGCACCATGCGGTGAAGAAAATCATCAAGCCTGGTGTATCAAGTTGGGAAATTGAAAAGGTGGGCCGTGAGTATATTGAGTCCCACGGCGCGATTCCCGCCGAGCTGGGGTTCGAAGGCTACAAATATGCGACTTGCGTGGCGATCAATGACGAAGTTGCGCACTCAGTTCCTCGCAAGGGCCTTTACCTCAAAGAAGGTGACATTGTCACTGTCGATACGGTCGTTAACTGGCAGGGATACATGTCTGATTCAGCATGGACCTATGCCGTGGGTAAAATTTCACCTGAGCGCCAAAAATTAATGGATGTAACAAAAAAGGCTTTGTACCTTGGCATCGATCAGGCGGTCGTTGGTAATCGACTTGGTGATATCGGTTACGCAATTCAGCACTACACAGAGGATGAAATGGGTTACGGTGACGTGCGCGAATTGATTGGCCACGGGATTCAGCCGACGATGCATGAAGCGCCAAATGTGCCACACTATGGCGAACCTGGCCACGGACTACGGCTCAAGGCCGGGATGACCATCACGATTGAGCCCATGATTACGACCGGCACTTGGAAGATCAAAGCTAAGCAGGTGCCGAACGATGACTGGGAATACTACGTCACTGCTGACGGTTCCGATTGCGCCCAGTATGAGCACACTTTGGTCATTACCGATGACGGGCCAAAAATCCTCACTAGTGAAGACCATGATGCGGATGCCAAATATATGCTGTGATTAACTGGCCAAGCTGGCGCGAGTCAGTTTGGCTTTTTTGTAGATTTTGGTGGGTGGAGGATTCACATGTTATCAATCATAGTGCCTTGTTACAACGAAGAGGAAACCGTCCCACTGTTTTACGCAGCGGTTGAAAAAATACGATCGGCAATTGGCCAATCGCTGGAGTACATTTTTGTTAATGATGGGTCACATGACAAGACACTGATTGAGTTGCGCCGGTTGGCTTCTCAAAATAAAAGTGTGCGTTATCTTTCCTTTTCACGTAATTTTGGCAAAGAGTCAGCTTTATATGCTGGTTTAAAAGCCGCAAAGGGAGACTTAGTTACAGTTATGGATGCGGATCTTCAGGATCCACCAGAGTTACTCCCAAAGATGATCGGTATGATTCAGGACCCGGAGATTGATTGCGTTGGTACAAGACGTGCGGACAGAGCTGGAGAACCTAAGATTAGAAGCTTTTTTGCTAGGCAATTCTACCATTTGATAAACCGCATCTCGTCAACTCAGATGATTGATGGTGCCCGTGACTTTCGCTTGATGACTCGTCAGATGGTCGATGCAATTCTGGAGCTTTCCGAATATAATCGGTTCTCGAAAGGTTTGTTCAGTTGGGTAGGATTTAATACCGAATATATTTCTTATCCGAATAGAGAACGTGTCGCTGGACGGACGTCATGGAGCTTTTGGAAATTATTTAATTACTCTTTAGATGGGATCGTCAATTTCTCCGATGCACCATTGAACATTGCCTCTTTCGTGGGGGCGTTCAGTTGTATCGCGTCTGGTATTGCAATGGTTCTTATCGTGGTGCGCGCGTTGATGTACCATAATTCTGCAGCGGGTTGGCCTTCCTTAGTGTGCATTATTTTGTTCTTGGGGGGGCTTCAGTTACTTTGCTTAGGTATTATTGGAAAGTATATTGGTAAGATCTTCTTGGAGACTAAGAAAAGGCCAATTTACATTCTCAGGGAAACTGAACAGAGTTTGAAGAGTAAATAGTGTTAAGCAGCGCAAATCAGCAGGCATCGGTTTTGTTGAGAAATAGTTACGCTTTATTTAGTGGCGTGCTAGACAAAAAAGGGACAGATATAATCGGTATGTTAGAAATTTGCGCATTGTCGAGAGGAGTTCTGTTGAAGTGGTAACGGCTCAGGCGCCAGGAAAATTATACATAGCGGGTGAATATGCAGTGGTTGAAACTGGGTATCCTGCGATTATTGTAGCGCTCAATCAGTTCGTGACAGTGACAGTTGAACAGACTGAGAACTACGGGAGTATCGTTTCAAAGCAGTATCGCGAGGATTCAATTCTTTGGCAGCGGCAAGGTGATGCCATGGTATTTGACAATCGTGATAACCCATTTCATTACATACTTAGCGCCATTAAACTGACGGAGCAGTACGCTCGTGAACTTGGCAAGCCGTTGGCTTTGTACGACCTTTTTGTCGATTCAGATTTAGATTCTGAAAGCGGGAAAAAATATGGCCTCGGAAGCTCTGCGGCAGTCACTGTTGCGACTGTCAAAGCGTTAAATGAGTTCTACGAATTGCAAATGACTAAAGATGAAATCTACAAGCTATCGGCTATTGCCCATTTGGAAATTCAGAAAAATGGATCATTAGGTGATATTGCAGCGTCGGTCTATGGTGGCTGGATTGCCTTTACAACGTTTGATAAAACTTGGCTTGCTGCAGAGATGAGGCTGCACAGTCTTGCGGAGCTGATCAGGATGCCTTGGCCAGAATTGTCGATTGAAGAATTAACTGCGCCTAATCAACTTCAGCTTTTAATCGGCTGGACTGGCTCCCCAGCTTCGACGTCCAGACTGGTAGATAAAATTGCGGTTGCGTGTGAATCTAAAAAAGACGAATACAGCCAGTTCTTAAAAAAGAGTCGGGCAATTGTTTCAAAAATGATTGAGGGATTTCATGCGCACTCGTTAGATGTTATACAGCAGGAGATTCGCTCTAGTCGAAAAGCCCTTGAGTCGTTAGCGGAACTTTCAGGCGTGGAAATTGAGACTAACACTTTAATTAAATTAGCGGACCTTGCCGAAAAAAGTGGGGCGGCCGGAAAATCTTCCGGCGCCGGTGGGGGTGACTGTGGGATTGCAATTATTGATCGGTCAGCCGATGCTTCCATGTTAGCCAAGGCATGGGCAAGTCATGGAATTGAAGTGTTAGATTTTAAAGTGCATGACTTTTCCACCGTGTGATACTTTTGCTTTGGGCTAATAGTTTGCAACGCGCAAGTACTATTCTCGGTGAAGATTGCTGCTGAGACACTACTCAATGAAGCCAATGGATAAACGAGGGGGAGCGCCATGTTTGAGCCGAATCAACAATTAGCGCCAGGGAGTATTTTCGCGACTTTTAAAGACTACGCTCTGAAACGGCGATGGGCGATCGGTCTTCTATATTTTTTTACCTTGATTCTTTACTTACCCAAGATTGCTAATTTCAGTTATTCAATTGATAGTGAATTATTTGTCTCCAATCCACGAGCGATGCTAACCGAATGGTTGGGAATCGGCCGCTTTGGCTTGGTTGCACTGAAACGTTTGTTTTTGATAGGAACTGACCTGGACTCCTTTTTTATCAATACGACCACTTATTTTCTCCTAGGCACATCGGCCGTGTTACTGGTTTTCCTAATCGATCGACAGCTGGGTGTGACAAAGATTTCAGTAGTTCTTGGACTTATCTATCTGAGTTCACCCATTCATTTTGAACAAACTGATTTTATTCTTCAGAGCACTGAAGTGACGTTGGCGTTCGTTGCTCTATTTTTTGCTTTTATTTTGATGGGGCAGCCCACAGTGAAGATTAAGACTAAGACTTTTCTGACTGCCATTGTGATTACAACTTTTAGCTTTTCCGTTTACCCTTCGCTTATTCTTGGGTATCTCGCTCTGGCTATTCTTCTAAACCTGATCTTTTTTCTCTCTGAAAAAGGCAGCCACGTAAAACTGTATGTGCTCTCATATCTAAAATTCGCGATGGTGTTCTTGGCTAGTGTCATTCTATATGAATTACTGAATTTCGCGGTGATTCATTTTCTTCATGTACCTAAGAGCAGTTATATTACGAGCGCATTTGGCTGGGGTAAAGAAAGCTTTGGGCAGACATTGGCTGTTCTTGCCTCAACCTTCAAGCTAAATTATCTAAACCTGAATCCACCTTTTTATCTCAGTTTGATGACGTATAGCTGCATATTGGCCGTTTTTGTTACTTTTATAAAAGGCACCGTTAGTCATCGTCATTATTGGCCTGTGATCGGTGATTTGCTTGCTGGATATGTCGTTTCAATCTCCTTGTTGCTAATGTTAGGTGACTACGTTGGACCGGTTCGTACGATGACACCGTCCGTGCCAATTATTTTGGTTGGGGAGCTGTTAACGATTGCGTGGGCCCTCAAAGACTCACGCATTCACAGTTATGTCGTGCTCGTATTTTCTTTACTGATAATTTTTCAGAGCAAAATCACTTACGATCTGGAGCAAACTGACATACTTCAATACCAAGCGGCTAGTCATTTTGGTGACACGCTAGTTGAAGCCATTCAAAAAAAAGGGGTCAGAGATTTCACTCAATACCAGCTGGTGGTGGTTGGGAAAAAGACGTTTACATCTCCGTTGTCTCGAGATGGTGATGTGATTGGTAATACCTCTTGGAATTGGGATTATTTGACCTCACTGTCAGATAGTCGGCGAATTCAATCTTTTTTGAACTCGCAAGGCTATCCATTTATGCCAGTGGATCAAGAATCATATGATCATGCAGTGCGCCGTGCTCGCAGTATGTCACCGTATCCTGCGAATAATAGTATTTATATTGGGCATAAGCAAATTGTTGTCAAGCTGGACAACTGAGACATTTCTAAGATCTTACGGTTGGTGAACTCTTAGTGAGCTGATAAACCAGACTAACCTTAGTGGCGAGGAATGATTCCACGGAATCGTTCTTCGCCACTTTGTTTTTCTACTAAACTGGTAGCGAAGTTGACAAGTCGTGGGCCTTTTTGGGGCTTGACGCGAACAAAAATGGCTAATTCACCACACCATCAGCAATCTATCGGCTTTGAGGCCGGGCGTTGAAAATTTCGTTTAATTAGTTTGATTGTGTGCTCTGTCAAAAGATTAAAAGGGATGGTGTTGTAATGACAGTTGCGGTTAGAATTGATGTTAGTTCGGTTGTCTCCGGAGTTGCCATCATTGATGAGAAAGTTCCGGTTTGGGATGGCCAGGTTGATAGCGACTGGCTTGGGTTGCCAGAGTTGCTTTAAACAGCTGGAGAACTATTTCTCGAACCATAGATCGTCTTTGAGGCGAAAATATGTGTGTGCTTAGCGCCTTACTCGCTATTTAGCCGAGCCAAGGATATAACGGTATACGATGCATAATCTGCTTGCTGTTAATGGCGTTTCTAAAATTTTGGAAAATCCCTGAAAAATGACAATTCGTCTTAGAGAGAAAAGCGGGGGTAGAAAAAACTCCGTACCTGATAGGATTTACCTATCAAGAACAGAGCTTTTCGTTTATTCATGGAATGCACAATAGATGGTATAAAAGCCAAAGGCATTAGTTCAATGAATAAGTCTCAGTAACATTCAGCCGAGTACTCGATTATCGACCCAATAGACTTTACCGTTTGGGAGCTTGATTTCTGCCCATGTTGCTTTAATTGTCTCAGCTGTGGCCAGCACCTGAACTTGTTGTCCAGCATACTGAAGTGCCCCAGCCACGGGTGTAGTCGTGCTGCTACTTGTGTAAAATGGACCGCCTACAAAGAAACCATCAGCTCGGCCTGCATTCTTGATTGTCTTCGTACCAGTGGCAGATTTGGTATTCTCGATGGAATCATAAGTGTATGTCAGCACCGTTTCATCCACCCAATACAGTTTTCCGTTAGGTAGCTTGACCTTTGCCCAATTGGCTTTCACGGTTTTGGCAGTTGCGAGGACTTGTACAATGCTGCCGTTATAATTTAGTGCCCCAGCTTGAGGGCTGACAGTTGCAACACTTGTATTATAAGGGCCAGATGCGAATAGGCCATCAGCAGGCCCAGCACTCGTAATTTTAGCGGTTTTGTTGACAGTGGTTTGATTGCTAATGGCGTCGCAGCCGGTGCTTAGTACTCTTTGATCCACCCAGAAAGATTGACCATTCTGAAGGGTGATCTTTGCCCAATTGGCTTTCACTGTCGTCGCCGTCTCAGTGACTTTTACCGTTTGGCCCTGATAATTGAGTGCCCCATGAGCTGGTGTGAGAGTCGAGCTACTAGTGTAATATGGGCCGTCGACGAAGAGTCCATCCGATGCATTCGCATTTGCAATGGTGGCTGTTTCGTTAGCTGCCTGCTCATTTGTGATGCTGTCATACACGTAGTTTAATACGCGGTTGTCTACCCAGAAGACTTGGCCATTGTTCATCTTGATTTTAGCCCAAGTCGCCTTGGATGTCGTTGCTAGCCCAATGACTTGAACCTTTGCATTTGTATACTGAAGCGCCCCTGCGGAGGGGGTCATGGTCTGCGCACTCGTTGAATATGGGCCCCCGGAAAAAAGACCGTCTGATGGTCCGGCATTGGCAATGATGGCGTTTTGACTGACAGAAGAGCTGGATAATATCTTATCAAAGCCTGCTGAAGCCAGCACTTTTTCGTCTAGCCAATACGTCTTTCCATCATTAGTTCGAATTTCGGCCCATGTAGCTAGCACTGTTTTAGCCTTAGCGATGACCGTTACAGATTGTCCAAGTAGTGACTGCGCACTTGCCACAACTTTCATGGATTGAGCGCTAGTCCGATAAGGGCCACCAATGAACAGGCCATCCGCCGCTGTGACGTGCGCCACCTTGGCGACACTGTTAGCTGTTTGGCGGCTGATAATTGTATCATATGACTTTACTGAAATACCGGCCTTGTCCAGCCAATATGTTTTACCGTTGGGTAAGGTAATTTGGACCCAAGTTGCCCTCGGCGTAGTTGCCTCTTTGGTTACACTGCCCACTGTGCCGTTAAAAGATATGGCTGAAGCAACAGCTTCTTCAGTGGATGCGCTTGAGAAAAATGGGCCGGAACTGAAGAGACCGTCATTTCGACTGTTTTGAGTAATCTGTGCTTGATAGTTTACAGCTTTGGTCGAGGTGATGGCATCATAGTTGAGGGACACACCGTTCCGATCGATCCAATAACTGGCACCATTTCCCAACTGAATATGGAACCAGGTTGCTCTTGGGGTGATAGCCATCTGATCGATAGTGACCCTTTGGCCATTAAAGGAGGCAGCAAACGCGTTTGGTGTCATTGTGTCAGCACTAGTATAGTACGGGCCATTTGAGAAGAGGCCATCACTGCGATTGGCTTGATTGATGGTGGCTGAATAGCTTACGTTTCTGAGCACTTTACTATCGTAAACCGGTGCTGAAGTCGCACCCGAGAAGATTCCTTTGTAATCAATTGAGGCATCGACTCGATTTGATGTTCCCGGAACAAGGGCAGTTGACGAATACTGCCAAGCGCCATAATCGGTATTCCACAAATCTGTTGCGCGGGGCGAATAAGGATATTGCGCCAGCCACGTTTTCGCCTTGCCAACAGTGCTGATGGCCGCGGTCGACCAGCTGTAGTATTTGCCAGTATATAAAATATGATTTGTATAGCCATTATTGTTCAGGGTCTGCCAGAACTGACTGAGATTTGTCGCCACATTACCACCGATATCTTTGTCTTCCAGATCGGCGACAACTGCTGTGGAGGAAGGCAAGCCCAATGATTTGATTACATTTGCAAAATACTGTGCTTCGGCCTGTGCCGTTCCAGCAGTTGCAAAGTGCGCATAGTGATAAACGGCAACTTGCAGGCCAGCATTTCTTGCATATTCAATTTGAGTCGCAGCGGCATCGCTCTTGTATGTTGATCCCTCTGTTAATTTGACGATAATTGTTTTAACGCCTGCTTTTTTTAGACTATTGTAGTTTGCTTGTGTCATCCAAGACTGATATGAGGCGACATCTACCGTGTCTGTTCGCGGATAGAGCGGGTTGCCAATTGTAATGGTCTCAACTGCGGGAGTTGCCGCGTATTGGATAATCTGCTGCGCACGGCCTGCTTTTGCGTAATCTGCTTCGGCAACTTGCTTAGCATATTTCGTCCAGACCGTGGTCAATGATGACGGCAGTGAAGGTGGCATTCGGATAACATGCTTTTCAGCAGTTGAACCACTTTCGTCCAACTGATTAGGGGTAGACTGAAAGTTCGGGGAGTCAGTTCCCTGAGGATTTAAACTCGACACAAAATTTGAGTGGTTATTGGTCTCGCTCGGATTGGCTGACTGGGTAGTGATCGAGATATCTGCATCTTGGTTTGTGGCTGCTTTCACTGGGATCATATTCGCAAGAACGGTTGGACTTATGGCAATCCCCGCCACAAAGAGGCTTCTCGAGAATATTGATTTAACTTTTCTTAACTTTGACTTGGTTTTCATTAGTAATCCTCCTGTATATGCTAATTTGGATTGTATCATAATGTTTCTTAGTCGGGTTGTTCTGGCTCATATTTGTAATGTGAATGATTTGTAAATATAACTATATATACTGCTTTATACTCTAGCAACACTGGCGTGAAGATGTAACAACTTGGTGAATTTTTGGAGCCTTCATGTCTTGGTGGCCACAGGAAAGAGTGGTGTCACTCGGTGTCTGTGGTAAACTATGACACGCTAGACATAACTGAGGAGTGGCGGGGGTGGCTGATGATTTGGCTGTTAATTGTCGCAATTAGCGCGGCATCGGTAATAACACAAAAATTTGAACGTGTTGCTGGTTTTGTTGCATTCTTAGGAATCGGTTATCTGTGTGGGACCCCGAACTACGCATACGATCCTGACTCCAATGTATATGCATTTTATTACAACAACGGCGTTGACTACTTTGAACGGGGCTATAATTTGCTCGCCCGAGTTTGCCATCCCTATATGGGGTATCCAACTTTTAGATTGCTGACAAGCTTGGCAGTCTTTTTTGGCATGTATCTTGTCCTGTTAGCATTTACACGCCATATGTCCACGATGGCGCTATTTTACAGTATTGCTTTGTTTCCAGCTGATAAAGCGCAGACTCGCAATTGTATGGCTGTATTCTTTATTTTACTGGGGGCTTTGCTCCTTTATAAATTTGGTAAGAAGGCAGTTCTACCTGCTTTAGTCGTGATTTTTATCGGCTCTTTGTTTCACAGCCTTGCACTTTTCTTTCTTCTTGTGCCGGTTCTCTGGCTCTTCAAGGACTTTATAGAAAAATATTATTCTCTGATTTTTTGGCCTTGGATATTTGTGGGGCTTATGCTCGAAATTCTCGGCTCTGGATTCCTTGGTCAGATTATTGGCCAGTTAGTTGGGATGTTTAGCAGCCGTCAGAACGCTGCCGAAAACATCACCAACGTTTATTCCACTGATGGACCCCCACTTCGTCAATGGTTAGTATTACTTGGCGTGACTTTGATCATGATGTTTATCGCGGCTATCATGAAACAGTACATCAACGATGATACTCACGTCTTTTATCAATTGTTTTTGATCGCTGCGCTTCTTTGGGCAATTGCTTTGGTATTAACCACAATGTCGATTGATTATGTGCGTGTTCTCCGTGTCACAGCGTTTTTCTACTTCTTGTTAACCACAACTATTGCCTACAAACAAAAGGGCATACAGCGTGCGACGATACTGGGATCCGGGCTCTTGTTCTCACTGGTTATGATGGGTGTGGATCTTTGGGTTTATGGATTCAGTCTGGTCCAAATCCTGGCCATTTTTGGGGTCATTTAAAGAGAGGACTTTCTATGGATAAAATTGGTTGTGTGATTGTCACCTATAACCCAGACGTGGCCGTTTTTGAAAGGAATATAACTGCGGTGATGCCACAGATTACGGACTGTGTGGTCGTGGATAATGGTTCAGTTAATTCCGACCAAATTAGAGCGATCAGTGATCACTTTGGCGCCAGCTTCTTGCCTCTAAAAGAAAACATTGGTATTGCCGCTGCGCAAAATCGTGGGTTTCAGATGCTTCAAGACAGGGATGACGTCTGGGGACTGACACTGGATCAGGATAGCGTCATACCTGATGACATGATTGCGTCTTTTTGCAGTACAACGCAGATTTTAGATCAGTCGGCAGGGCTCCTGGCTCCTGTCTACCTTGATACTGCCTGGACGGCCAAGCAGGCCGAAACAATCAGTCCGAGGGCCAGTCTTGAACCCCGGCGTAACAAAATGTTGATTTCGTCTGGTTCTCTGATCAGAGTGGAGGCCTGGCATGCCGTGCAGGGATTCGATGAGTCTTTGTTTATTGATATGGTAGATTACGATTTTGACGAGAAATTACTGCTGGCAGGTTATGAACTGTGGCAATTTCCGAGTATTGTGATGCGCCATTCTGTGGGTGATGTTGTCCACCGGCCCTGGTTGAGGCGTGCATTGCTGATTGGCTCAGGCGATCTTCTTGCCGATCATTCGGCCTTTCGGCAATTCTATATTTACCGTAACAGTATGATCTTCGCAAAGCGCTATGGAAATCCTGGCAGATTTACGCTCTTTTTGAAAACGCTCATCGCAACGCGTCGGATATTTGCCTATCCTGAAAAGAAAAAGAAATTTCGAGCTGCGTTCAAAGGTATTCGGGCTGGCTTCGCTTACGATGTGACTCGTGATGTCAAGTTCCAATCAACGATGGCACATATCGAGGACTATGCGGGTCAAACAAGCAAGTCATGCGATTCCTGAGGTTAATAATACGCTAAGAAATTGGCACCTTGGTTTAGTTTCTCAGGGTCATGTATATAGTTTTTAGTGAGTCGCCTTTCCGCGGTCCTATTTAAGACTTGGTTCATCTTTTTCCCAAGGCGGGCAAACAAACATTGAGTTATTGGAGTTGATGGGTTGAGAGTCATTAAAAATTATTTCTACAGCATCGGTTATCAGATGTTAAATATGGTTCTACCCTTGATTACTGGCCCATATGTAGCCCGGGTCCTTGGCCCAAAAGGGGTGGGCATAAACACTTATACCGGAGCTGTCGCGCAATATTTTGTTCTGTTTGCGGGTCTTGGAATCGTACTTTACGGCAATCGACAAATCGCCTATGCCAGGAGTGATAGACATGAGGTCAGCGTTACGTTTTGGGAAATCCAGCTGATAAAGAGTGTTTCATCTATCCTCGCCTTTCTGGGTTTTGGCTTTTACATATTGATGACGCATGAGTATCAGTTCTATCTGTTGCTACAGTCGTCGTATATCATTGCTGTTGGTTTTGACATTTCATGGTTGTACGAAGGTGTCGAAGATTTTAAAAAAACCTTTACGCGAAATACCCTTGTAAGAATTGTATCCTTTATTCTGATCTTGGCACTGGTTCATTCACCAAAAGATGTTTGGCTTTATATTTTTATTCTCGCTGGATCAAATCTGGTCGGCTATATTGCTCTGTGGCCCGCCCTGAAGCGCCTTGTTGGCCCGGTAAAACTATCAGAGTTGCACCCCACGAGACACTTCAAACCGATGATGGGTATTTTTATTCCATATCTTGCTCTGAGCATCTACCCAGTCATCAATAAAACTCTTTTGAAATCATTTGTTGGCGTTGACGCGTCTGGTTACTACGAAAAAAGTGACGTGATCGTGCGGATGGCCCTAACCATAGTGACTTCAGTTAGTGCTGTTTTGCTTCCTCACGCTTCGAAGTCATTTGCAAACGGCGAGATGGCTTATATCAAGAGACTACTGCAACTTTCATTTAGTTATGTTTCACTGCTTGCGTTCCCAATTGCGTTGGGAATGGCGGCAATTGCACCAAAATTCGGCGTTTTCTTCTATGGGTCAAATTTTTCGCCTGTTGGTTCAGCGATGATGATAGAGGCATTTGCTATCATCTTCATGGGCTGGTCAAGTGTGACGGGAAATCAGTACCTGATCCCCACGAAGCAGACCAACATCTACACAGTCTCGATTCTTGGAGGCGCTTTTCTCAATGTTGCTTTGGATGTTCCGCTCCTTAAAATCATGGGGCTTAACGGTGCTGCTCTCGCAACATTGCTGACAGAGTCCTTCATCGCGATTTATCAGCTTCTAGCGATTCGCCACCAAGTCGGTCACTTGGTATTGTCGCCGGATATCGCCAAATATTTGCTAGCCGGGCTAGCAATGTTTGGTGTCGTCTATACTTTGAGCTCACGGTTGAACATGTCCTTTATCACTTTGCCTGCAGAAGTCATTGCCGGTGGAATGGTTTATCTGGTTTTACTGCTTCTTCTTCGGCCGACCACACTGAAGCAGACTAAAATCTTTATTTCAAGCAGATTAAAAAAGTAGTCGGGGGAGGAGGTGCATTCTTGAGCCTAAAAAGAAGAATTTCATGGATCATCCACAGTGCAGATCGCTTAGATACTGTTATTCGTCTCGATGACCACACGGACAATTTACGTTGGCGGACGATTATTCGCATTCTGTTGATTCCAGCGGCATTAGTGAATCTTCTGAAGCTGATGGCTGTCCGTGAGCCAAAACATTTCCAGTACCAACTTGGGATAGTCTCCATAGTTAAGAATGAAGCCCCTTATATGGCAGAGTGGATTTGCTACCATCTTTCGGCTGGAGTAGATCATATTTTTCTTTACGATAATGACAGTACAGATGACCTGCAGGATGTATTACGTTCCTTCGGTGAACGTGTGACGCTGATCCCGATTCATGGCGTAGTACGGCAACTTGACGCATATAACCATGCTTTGAACCATTATGGCTTGGCCTGCCGTTTCATGGCGTTTATTGATGCAGACGAGTTTATTTATAGTCCCGAGGGAGATCACGAGGTTAAGCCCGTGATAGAGGATATACTGGACAGGCCGCATGTTGGAGGTTTGGCCGTAAACTGGTTGATCTATGGCTCTTCCCATTTTGAACATCAACCCGCGGGATTGGTGACAGACAACTTTGTATTACGGTCGCGTTTTGACTTTACAAAGAACCTCCTGATTAAAACTATTTGCAATCCGCGTCGAGTGTTCTACTTCTCCTTATCCCACGCCCCAAATTACTTACCTGGGTATCATGCGGTGAATGAGCTTGGGACAGTCGTCCCTTGGGCAACCACAAAAGAGTATTCTGGAAAACGTATTAGGTTGAATCATTATTACTCAAAATCACGCGAAGCATTCTTGAAGAAGCGAGCGAGGGGCAGTGGCGAAGTCATTGCGCCGCGGCGCATCGAGGAATTCAAAGAGCACGACAAAAATGATGTTCTTGATGCATCTATGCGTGATTATAATGCGCTTCATCATCTAAGTTGAAGGCAGGTCGTGCGATGAGCTGATGCACCCAATCAAGAATGAAATTAACTTTTAAAGATGTTAGTATTGTTTCTGAAATCGCTGAGTATCTAGTTGGCTTAAAGTGAAGGGAATCATTCATGCTGAACATAAGACAGTTTCTATATAATTTAGTTCATTACGGCGTTGTTGTCCTCGTTGTAACGCTTGCCGGTTTTGTTGGAGGCTATAGTGCACCCAAGTTGTTGAAAAGCCCGACATATTCTTCTTCTTCGACCTTTGTCATGAAGATGACCGATAAGAATGCAAAGGAAACGTTAGGAGATGTCCTAACCCAGAATCAGGCTGATACTCAGCTACTTAGCACCTACAAGGATATTCTGTCCGATTCCTCGGCACTTGATGCAGCTGTATCCAAGCTGAGCACTAGAGACCAAGATTTGTTGGCCAGCAAAGGTGGGGCGAAAGTTCAGGTTAATAATGAATCAAATTCTCGCCTATTCACTATCAGTGTTACAAGTGGCAGTGGTCGCCTCTCGGCCAAAATTGCCAATTTAATGGTCCAAGATTTTCGGCGGTCTGTAAAACAGGTCACAAACCATAATGGCACAGTCGCTGTGATGTCAGTTGCGAAAGCAGGCAATACGACATCCTCTCAAAAGTCTAAGCGTTATGCTGTCGCAGGGGCCGTAGCTGGGTTTGCACTTTCGTTCATGGGTGTGCTCGCGCTGACGCTATTTGATCCTCGGATTCACGCACTCAGTGATCTGACCGATCGCAAGCTGCACGTGGTGGCTGAGATTCCACCTTTCAAGGATTAACACCGAAAGAGGAGAATAAAATGTCAACAAACCAAAACGGAGTGAAAGAACTAAGTCCCAGTAAGAGCATCGATAATTTAGCCAAAGCTCTTTTGATTCATAAGAAAAATTCAGGCGGCAATGTGTTTTTAATGACTACACCTGGTAAAGAAAGTTCAGGGACTAGCGGACTAGCACTTCGACTTTGCCAGTACTTAAGTACTAGGAAAGTCAAGACTTTGGTAATCACCTTTCGACAGGAAGAAATAGCGGCGCTTAAGCGAGAGTTTCAGATTGATTCTAGCAAGGTTTTAGATTCCATTGATACCAAACTTGACGAAGCCAATCTAATGTCGTTGATACAGCATGAGCATGGTCTTGATGTATTAATTGGTGGCGACCTGAAGCAGCAGTCTCCCGCCTTCTTCGTCGAGACTGATTGGCGCAACGGCTTGGCCAATTTAAGCGCTAGCTATGAACTTGTCATTATTACTTCGGGTCCACTATTGACTGAACCGGAGTCTTCATTAATTGCAAGCTCAGTCGATGCAGTTGCACTGGAAGTCAGTTATCAAGTGACAACCAAGAGGATGCTTGATCGTGCCCTGCAAGTACTCAAATATGCTAAGGTTGGGGATATTCTTGGCGTGTATGTTGATCTACCGTCTAACCGTCATCATTTCGATTTTTAGCACCGCTGACTATTTTTTATTGACTAGGTGAGGTGCTGTAAGGAGGAACAGATGACTACAGTAAAAATCCTGATGACAACCTATAATGGTGGGGAATTCATCAGCGAGCAGATTGAATCGCTTCAGTCCCAGACCTATGAGAAATGGAATCTGGTAATCCACGATGATGGTTCTACAGATGAAACGCCGTCAATCCTGGCGCGCTTTGCTAAGTCAGACACGCGAATTTCTGTCGAGGAGAAACTACCAAAGCATCTCGGGGCCAAACAAGGGTTTCATGAGCTGCTGAAACATACTTCAGCCGATTATTATTTTTTTTGTGATCAAGACGACGTTTGGTTACCGAATAAGATTGGGCTGTCAATCGCGGCAATGCAGAAGCTGACCGGCCCAGGCCTGGTTTATACAGATTTACGCGTTGTCGACCAGAACTTGAAGACCTTACAGGCGTCAATGCGCGTGTCAGCACACTATTCAAAAAACACTAATTATGCTCATCTATTAGTTCAGAACTGTGTTACCGGCTGTACGGTAGTCATAAATGACGACTTGAAAAGACTTGTGGTCAGTCAAAATCTTAAAGATGCGGCCATGCATGACTGGTGGTACGCGCTGAATGCTTCAGCCAGGGGGCAAATGATGCTTTTGGATGAAGCAACTATCTTGTATCGTCAGCATGGAAATAATGCTGTAGGGGCTGAAGTTCCGATGTGGCGTCGTGCCTTGCGAATAGATGCTCGGAAAGAATCGCTTAAGAGAATCTACGATATTCAGATTCAGGCTGAGTCACTAATCGCGCAGAGCGTGCCTGTGAAAGCAGTTGATCAAGGCGCAACCAAGTTAGTGGCAAGTTTATTAACTGCCAACCGCTTTTCGGTTTCTTATCAGATTCTGCGCCATGGAACGCTTAAAACAGGCATACTTAAGAACCTGATTTTTCTTTTTCTGATTATCACAAGGCCACGCAATATTGATTCTTATCTCAAACGGAAGACACAGTCGGTGTGCTGAAACACTAAGATCTAGTTAGAGTTGTTGGGGCTTTCGGTATATCGGGTCTGACCGTGATATAGTGGTTGCTGTGAGTTTGATAATTCGTAAAAGGCAGTCTTACAGAGGAGGGTTCTCGTTGAAGGGCATTATATTGGCCGGTGGATCTGGTACGCGACTCTATCCAATCACCCGTGCAATCTCTAAGCAGCTAATTCCTATTTATGATAAACCAATGATTTATTATCCGATGTCAACTTTAATGCTTGCTGGCATCAAGGATATTATGGTGATTTCAACTCCCAAAGATTTACCACGATTTGAAGAACTGTTCGGTGACGGATCGGAATTAGGTCTGAGATTGTCTTATAAGGTGCAACAGCATCCAAATGGATTAGCGGAAGCATTCATCTTAGCTGAAGACTTCATCGGTGAAGACTCTGTCTGCCTAATTCTTGGTGACAATGTTTTCTACGGTGGTGGTTTATCCAAGATGCTGCAGCACGCTGCTAGTAAAAAAATCGGTGCTACAGTTTTCGGCTATCATGTGAATGACCCAGAGCGGTTTGGTGTGGTCGATTTTGACGAGAACATGCACGCCAAGTCGATTGTTGAGAAACCGGCGCATCCAGCTAGTAACTATGCTGTGACGGGGCTCTACTTTTATGACAACAACGTTGTCCAAATTGCCAAGAGTATTACGCCGTCGGCTCGTGGTGAGTTAGAGATCACTGATATCAACAAGGCGTATCTAGCTAAGAATCAATTGGATGTTGAGTTGATGGGACGAGGCTTCGCCTGGCTTGATACTGGCACTCACCAATCTTTGCAGGAAGCGTCGAGCTTTATCGCATCGATTCAAAGACGACAGAATCTTCAGATTTCCTGTTTAGAGGAAATCGCCTATCGGATGGGGTATATCAGCATCGATCAAGTCGCGAAACTAGCGGAGCCTCTGAAAAAAACTGAGTATGGCCAGTATTTGATTAGATTAGTCCAGCAGGAGGCAGCAAAGTGAGTTTAAGAGTAATCAAAACTAAGCTTCAGGATGTGAAGTTAGTTGAAACTGATGTCTTTGGAGATAATCGGGGATTTTTTACTGAGACCTACACCCGAGACAAGTTTCTTGAGGTCGGCATCACTAATGATTTTAATCAAGATAATCAATCTCTTTCTGCTGAGGCTGGTGTGCTAAGGGGCATGCATTACCAGTATGGAGATGCGGCGCAGACAAAATTGGTTCGTGTCGTGACAGGTGTTGTAGAGGATGTTCTAGTCGACATTCGGAAAGGCTCTCCAACGTATGGTCAATGGGAAGGATATATTCTCAGTGAATTTAATCACCGTCAACTGCTAGTACCTCGTGGTTTTGCGCATGGATTTATCACCTTGACGGCTGATGTTAATTTCTGCTACAAGGTTGAGGGATATTATGCGCCTGAGGCTGACAGGGGAATTGCTTTTGATGATCCGGATGTCGGAATCCTCTGGCCAATGTCTCAAGATCGACTGATCATGTCTGAAAAGGACAAGCATCACCCACTGCTGAAAGATGCAGACAACAACTTTGTATATGGGGAGATCTGATAATGAAAATAATGGTTACCGGTGGAGCTGGGTTCATTGGCTCAAACTTCGTGCATTACGTTTATAATAACCACCCTGATGTTCAAATCATCGTCCTTGATAAGTTGACATACGCGGGCAATAGAGCAAACATCGCGGACGTTTTGGGAGACCGGGTGAAGTTAGTGGTTGGCGATATTTGCGATGCGCCACTTGTCGATCGTTTGATGAGCCAAGTGGATGCATGCGTCCATTACGCTGCGGAGAGTCACAATGACAACGCGCTTCTAAATCCTCAACCTTTCTTACACAGTAATGTGATCGGTACGTACACATTGCTCGAAGCAGCCCGCAAATATGACGTTCGGTTCCATCATGTTTCGACTGACGAAGTGTACGGGGATTTGCCACTTCGCGAAGACCTCCCCGGGCATGGGGAAGGCGTTGGGGAAAAGTTCACGACTGAATCGCGCTATAATCCTTCGAGTCCGTATTCTTCGACCAAAGCCGCCAGTGATATGCTTGTTCATGGATGGACACGAAGCTTTGGTGTCAGAGCGACCATTTCTAACTGTTCTAATAATTACGGCCCGTATCAGCATATTGAAAAGTTCATCCCCCGTCAGATTACCAATATTCTGTCAGGAATCACGCCAAAATTGTATGGAACTGGTAAGAATGTTCGAGACTGGATTCACACGGAAGATCATTCGGCTGCGGTTTGGTTGATTTTAACGAAAGGTAAGATAGGTGAGACCTACCTTATCGGTGCCAATGGTGAGAAGGACAACAAAACGGTCCTTGAGATGATTCTCAAAGACATGGGCAAAGATCCCTCCGACTATGAGCAAGTCAAAGATCGTCCCGGGCATGACATGCGTTACGCAATAGACGCGACCAAACTTCGTACGGAACTTGGCTGGGAGCCTATGTTTACGGATTTCGAATCCGGACTCAAGCATACGATTCAATGGTACGCAGACCACGAGGATTGGTGGAAAGCAGAAAAAGCTGAGGTTGAAGCGAAGTATGCTCAACAGGGTCAATAGTCTGTGCCAAATATGATTTCACAAAGCGGTGCGGTTGACGCCCCGCTTTTGTTTCAAAATCCGCAAAAGCAAGGAGATTTAATGATGAAAATTTTAATCACTGGGGCCAAAGGGCAACTAGGTACAGAACTACGGCATATGCTTGATCAAAAGGGGATTGATTACCGGGCTACAGACGCGCAGGAATTGGATATCACTGACGCGGCAGCTGTTCAGAATTATTTAGCAGATTTTAAACCTGATGTCCTTTATCATTGTGCTGCCTATACTGCTGTTGATAAAGCAGAGGATGAAGGTAAAGCCATTAATCAGTTGGTGAACGTTAATGGCACAGAAAATTTGGCCAAGGCAGCAGCGGCCGTGGACGCGACGCTGGTTTATATCAGTACCGATTATGTGTTCGACGGAGACGCCAAGGAGATTTATGCCGTCGATGATCAGCCCGCCCCCCGTAACGAGTATGGTCGCGCCAAGTACGAGGGCGAAAAGATGGTTCAGAAGTATGCACGCAAGTATTATATTATCCGCACAAGTTGGGTGTTTGGTGAGTATGGTCACAACTTTGTATACACCATGCTTAATCTCGCTAAGACTCACGACCACTTAACCGTCGTAGATGACCAATACGGTCGTCCAAGCTGGACTAAGACTCTAGCCGAATTCATGATTTTTGCCATCGACCGCAAGCTTGACTATGGTATTTATCATCTTTCAGACGACAACTCTTGTAATTGGTATGAATTTGCAAGTGAAATTCTCAAGGATAAGGCAGTTACTGTGACGCCAGTTACCTCTGCGGAGTATCCACAAAAGGCATGGCGGCCACGCCACTCAATTCTTGATTTGAGCAAAACCAAAGCTACTGGTTTTGAAATTCCAACTTGGCAGGAAGCATTAACTCAATTTATGGCAGAGCAACAGGCTGATAAGTAACAAGAGTCACACGTGTGATTGCATGTCGTTCGTGTCAAATGCTGGCATCCTAGATGGAAGAAAATCGTCCTTTCGCTAAAATAACGCTGGGATCAATTGTCTTTTCCTGACTGAATACCCATTTCAGAATATGTGCGGAAAGGACTATTTCTTGCTTGTTAAAATTAAGAACAATTTGAACTATCTGGCCGTCGGCGCTGTTTTTGCTTTTGTCTCATTCTGGACTGCAAAAACTCCTGCCTGGTCAGATGACTTTAATAATATTGTCAATGGTAAGGGCTTAACGTTTCTTCAGATTGCACAGACTCAATATCATCGATATTTTGTCTGGTCCGGTAGAGTTGTGGCTGAGTCTATTGCTAGTATCCTTGTGTCACTTGGCAGAATTCCCTTTGGGGTGTTGAACGGGCTTGTGTTTGCCATTATGTCCCTGTTGATTCTGAAGCTGGCTGGTGTCAGTAATTTACATGAACCAAAGAGTTTTATTAAATATACTTTTATTCTACTAGGGCTGTTTTGGCTGATGCCTTCCTTCGGACAAGTTGTACTCTGGACGAGTGGCTCAGGAAATTATTTGTGGACGGCCACTTTGAACCTAGCCTTTATCTATTATATTTTGAAGAAAGTTGACCCCAAAAAATGGGCCGTTTTGTGTCTGATGATTCCTGTTTCGTTTTTAAGTGGCGCCAGCAACGAAAATTCCGGGGTGGGAGTGATTGCCTTCCTGCTACTCTATTTTGCCCTAAATAAAGAACAAATACGTTTTATGAAGACAAGACTATTGTTACTGTTGCCATACCTTTTGGGTTACATTTTTTTAATTGTAGCTCCCGGGAATTCTGTGCGCGCCCGAGTCCATGACGCATGGTTCATGCAATTTAGTCTTTTTGACCGGCTTACAATGCGATTCACGGGGTTAAATGATATTGTTTCGGCAAAGTTGCTGATTCCACTGATTTTGTTGATTCTGTTTGTCGCTTTGAGACTCGTCCATAAGGATTACAAGTTTGTGATTGCAGAAGTTCTGCCTTATTTTGTCGGTGCAGCGCTAATGGTATATGCATTAGTCATGTCACCCGAGTTGGATCCGAATGCAGGTCGAATGTATCTGTTGCCGTTTCTTTTTGTACTGATTGCCACGACCAAGAGCATGGAGCTTGTATTTGATGATCAGTTAAACCGTTTTGTCCTTATCCTGGTATTTATGGTCATGTTCCTTGAGACCTTTCTGAGTCTGAGCAGTGGCTTTATCGACTCTATGAAGACAAATATCGCAATTCAACTTCGATATGATTCTATTTCAGAGCAGAAGAAGCATTATAATCATAAACGCGGGATTGTTGTGTCGCCTTATTCTTATGTTGGTCAGACGAAGTACTCTGTCAGCAAAGAGACAGATTTCGATATGGTTGCGAAACCTACTGGACCATATAATATCCTGCTCTCAAGAGCGTTTGGTGTCACTAAAATATCTATCAAGTAGTCATTAAAATTTCTATTGAGCGAGGAGCACTAATGGAGCTCTTGGGTTCATACCCAATTGACTGCGATGTAGAAAACAATGGCCTACAAATTCGGCGGCTCGGACATCTCTCGGTAAAGAAACGTTAAAGTTTCTAACTTAAACACTACAAAATGCCTGTTTCTAGGCGATTTGCTTGGTCGCTTTTTACCGCTATGTTAAAATATCTCAGTCGAGTAATGACAGAGCAGTTGGCCGAACATTCACTTGTTGGTCGCTGGAGGCATGCTAAATGATGAAGGAATTGAACACAAGAATGATGAAAAATAGTGACGAAAGAGACACACAAGAGCAAATATCCGAGATCAGCGCTCACTTCTTTTATCGTCGCTATGTGAAACGTTCTTTTGATATTGTGCTTTCGGGACTAGGAATTATCGTGCTTGCCGTTCCGATGTTGATTGTGGCTTTTCTTATTAAGATCACATCCCCTGGTCCGGTGTTTTTCTGTCAAACCCGTTATGGTCGCGACAGTCGGCCATTTACTTTGGTTAAATTTCGTTCGATGGCAGTTGACGCTCCTGAAAAAGCCAACAAGGATTTTTCGAAGGAGGCCATGGCTCACTATGTGACGCCCCTCGGCCGGTTTCTTCGAAAATCTTCAATTGATGAGCTACCTCAGCTGTTTAACGTGTTCGTGGGTCAAATGAGTCTGATTGGACCCCGTCCGTTGGCCAAAACAGATAATCATGTCCTTGAGCTTCGGCGAGCAAATGGCGCCGATCGGGTGCGCCCCGGAATAACTGGTATGGCTCAAGTGAATGGCCGCAACGAGGTTTCTGATGATGACAAGGCGGCGTTTGATGCTTCGTATGCCCGAAATTATTCGTTTATGGTGGACGTCAAGTTGATCATCGACAGTGTGATTGTCGTGGTTTCTCAACGAGGCATCAATAAGAAAAATGATTAGTTTTCATGAGAGTGGGGGACTGAGGTGAAACTAAGCTACTCGGTGGTGCTTTATAACCAATTACCAGCCGACATCCGTAAGCTCTATCGGAATATAGTAGAGACAGTTCCGAGGGGCGCTTCCTACCATATTTTTTTCATCAACAACTCTCCTAAAAACCATGATATCAATGTGATTCTGCATGAATTTGAGAAGAATGATCAGCACTTTACAGCGATTTTTCCTCTTGTGAATCGTGGTTTTGGCGCCGGGCATAACTTGGCTGTTAAGCAGCTTGACTCTGAGTATCACTTTATTGTCAATCCTGACGTAAAGATTCCGAACGCTGAACAGATAAGCCAAATGATTGGTTATATGCAAGTGAACAAGGTGGTTTTACTGAATCCGCGAATAGTTGGTTCCGATGGCCAGACGCAGAAGTTGGTTAAGAGACGTCCAACTGTTTTTGATCTTGCTCTGAGATTTGTCGGTGGATGGGCCTTTCCCAAGCGGCAGGCACAATTTGTTTACGATGGACACTATGATCAGGAACATGAAGCTGAGGTCGTTTCGGGCTCTTTCATGGTATGTCAAACTGCAGCATTACAACAGGTAAACGGATTTGACGAACGGTTTTTCCTGTACATGGAAGATACTGACTTGTCACGTAAAATGTTCGAACTTGGGACGGTAGCATACTATCCTAATGCATACATAGTTCATGAATGGCAGCGTCAAAATCGTCGTTCAGTTAAAGGTATTTTGCAGATGTTAAACAGCATGCGCAAATATTTTAACAAATGGGGCTGGCGGTTTGTTTGACACTATCAGTATGAGCATGGCACTTTCCCACGATTAAAGTTGTCAGTTCGGCTTATCTAACCACATTACGGAGGATTGATGGTTGGAGGCGGCCGTGTGCGCTGGGTGATATTACTTTGGCCTTATATCCCGTTGGTTTGAGTGAGAAAATTTCACTTATGTCAACGGGATTTCTGCAGTTTAGATTCATCGTATACGTGCGAGATTTAGTAGGTGAGCTTATTCGCCTCATATTGCAGCCACTCCTGCTGCTTCTCCTCTAAACTGCTCGGTGCCTCCGGTAACAGTTCCACCGGCCGCCCCACTCTCAGCCAGTATTCCCTGAAATTTTCCAGCGGCACCAGCAACTCTGCCCGCTGATATTGATTCTTGATCATTTTGCGCTCGACGCGCGGATCGAGCGCGGTCGCGACAAATATTTTTTGGACGCCACCCCGAGGTGAGCGACTGGGTCTGGTCCGCCATTCGGTATGACTTCTGCCACTCACGGTGTGCATGATGTGCGTTGGATCTTTGAGGATATAGGCCGTCTTGCTGTGAGCCAGTAAGTCCTTTGCGGCCCGCCGCCGCATCGCAAGCTGTTTGTCATGGACCACTGCCAGCTCCTCGAGCCAAACGTGCCGTTCGTGGGTAAAAATGCGGTTCTCCTCGTTTTGCAGCGTGTTAAGCCCAATTTTTCCCGCGAGATACTGGTTGCGAAGATCCTTCACCTTGGCTAACTTTTCATCGCGTTTCAGCATGCCAGTCCAAAATTTTTTAAGTTGGTTTCGGTCAAGCGTCGCGATGCGCTGCCGCACTTGTTGGACGATCCGTTGCTGCGAGGCACGCGTGACGTGAATCGCCGCGACTTGGCCCGATAACCGGACGCGTTGGCCTAGGCTCCAAACGGTTTTGGTCTTGGCGAGCGCCTCAGTGAATTCGACACTGATGGGCTGGCTTGGCAGCGTCAGCGGGGTACCGCCCTGCGTCCAAAACTGATCGACGTACAACACAAGCAAGGGCAGCCGCACAGTATCCCCAGCAGGGTCAATCATGTACCGATTAAACCCGTTCATGACCCAACCTTCGACTTGAAGATAGCCTCCTGCATCCGTCATCATGATCACTTCCTTCATTTTGATGGCGCCAGTGTACACCCGGTTCTATCAAAATGAAAAAAATATGCTTGAGATGATTTTAACAATCTGCATGGGTGATCTTGTCCAAAATATAAAACGCCTGTCTTGCCATAATAAAGTCATGAAGCCGAATAGTCTTGTGAATTTTTCCTCAAAATAATTTACAAAACTTTGACAATAAAATTGTTGACAGCGGTTACAGTATCATGCTATCCTGATTTCGGATGATGGGAGGGCGAGGTAGGAACAACCTTGTCAGAGTTACCCGGAAACTCCCTGGCGATCCGACCTGCACTTTAGGGTTGACCAGGCATGCTGAGCCTTCAGATCTGTTAGGCTATGAAGACTGC